>JAJDWM010000304.1 GCA_022825595.1 Bryobacterales bacterium
CGACAAATGCTCCTCGCCCCCCCTCAGGGCCCTCAGGCCCCCGGGGCGCGATTCCGCCGAGTGTCGCCGGTCCGTCCTCCACCCGGAATCAAACGGTTCCGTACTGCACGTCCGACCGATCTGTCAACGATCCGCGCCGCCGGCAACGCCCCGCAGGACCCCCCCGGCCGCACAGCCCCGCGCTCGGGCTCCTGCCCGGGCGCGCACGGCCCTCAGGGCGCAAAACGCCCGTACGAGCCGCCGCTCTAAGGCAAGAGTAGCACATGCAAGATGGTCGCGCAACGATGCCGACGGACAATCCGGCGCGAGCGCCGGGCCACGCGCTGGTACACTCGACTGCGAAATGACGAGACCCGCCCTGATGGCGGGCGCCGCCCTAGCCGCGCTCGCCGTTCCGTCCACCCTGCCAGCGCAGCTCCTCGCGGCGCGGGAGAGCCCCTTCGCCGTCGGGCACCACCACCTCAACGTCAGCGACGTGGACGCGCACAAGAAGTTCTGGACCATGCTGGGAGCAGCGATGGCGACGTTCGGGGACACGGACGTGGTCAAGCTTCCCAACACACTGCTCTTCCTGCGCCAGCAGGAGCCGACGGGCGAGAGCAACGGAAGCACGATCAACCATCTAGGGTTCAAGGTGCCCGACCTGCACGGGCTGGTCCCCAAGCTCAAGGCCGCCGGCTTTGGGATCGTGACCACCGATGTCGTCGCCGGCGCGACCTCCGACGTGCACTACAACGAGGGCCAGAAGGTGCACATGGCGTTCGCCAAGGGCCCGGACGGCGTGCGCGTGGAAATGATGGAGGACAAGAGCCTGCCAGGAACGGACAGCCACCACATCCACATATTCACGGAGGACGACGAGGCCACCCAGGCCTGGTACGTCGAGCACTTCGGCGGCAAGGCCGGCACCCGCGGACCATTCCGCAAGGCAGACGTGCCCGGCATCGAGCTGACTTTCGCAAAGGCGAGCTCCCCGGTTGCGCCGACAAGGGGGCGCGTCGTGGACCACATCGGCTTTGAGGTGGACGACCTGGAGGCGTTCTGCAAGAGGCTCGAGCAAGCAGGCGTCGAATTCGACGTGCCCTACCGCAGGATTGAGCGCGTCGGGCTCTCGGTCGCCTTCCTGACGGACCCTTGGGGCACGTACATCGAGCTGACCGAGGGCCTAGACGACTTCGAATAGGCGGCCGTCCGGGAAACGGCCGGTTGCTAGGATAGGGATCCCTTGGTCTCGACCACTTAGAAGGAGCACAAGAACATGGCATTCTCCGTACCAGACCTTCCTTACGACTTCGGCGCGCTGGAGCCGCACATCGACGCCCGGACGATGGAGATCCACCACGACCGGCACCATGCAGCCTACGTTGCGAACCTCAACGCCGCCGTAGCCGGGACGCCGCAGGCCGAGATGGACATCAACGACCTGGTCAGCGACTCCTCCGCCGTTTCCAGCCCCGCGGTGCGCAACAACGGGGGGGGCCACGCGAACCATTCCCTCTTCTGGACGATCATGAGCCCTTCGGGCGGCGGCGAGCCGGACGGGGAGCTGGCCGCGGCGATCGATGATGCCTTCGGCAGCTTCGCAGGCTTCCAGGACAAGTTCTCGACCGCGGCCATCACGCGCTTCGGCAGCGGCTGGGCCTGGCTCAGCGTTGACGGCGGGAGTCTGATTGTCGAGTCGACCCCGAACCAAGACACGCCGCTCATGGACGGCCGCACTCCGATTCTGGGCGTCGACGTTTGGGAGCACGCGTACTACCTGAAGTACCAGAACCTCAGGCCGGCCTACGTGAAGGCGTTCTACAACGTGATCGACTGGGGCGCGGTCGCCGCCCGCTTCGCCGCCGCGAGATAGCCGGCCCCGCCTCAGTCCGGCGGATCGTGCGGGGGGAAGCGCCCCGGCCGCATGGCCCGCGCGGGCTCCCACGGATCTTCGCCCGCCATTTCCCGGGCCAGCAGTTCTCCGCTCAGGGGGGCAAGGAGTATGCCCTTGCGGAAGTGCCCGGCGGACACGTAAGCGCGCCCGCCGCCAGGGACCCGGCCAATGACAGGGTGCAGGTCGTCACAGCGCGGGCGGAAGCCTGACCAGCGGGCGGAGAATGATACACCGGCCAGCTCCGGGAATCGCTCCGCCCAGTCTCGCTCGATGTCGGCCGCAATCCGCGGGCTGACCCCCCGCTCGAAGCCAACCTCCTCCTCGGAGCCACCGCCCGCGAGCGGCCCGCGGGCCAGCTGCCAGTAGTAGTAGCGGTCGCCGACGACTACCGTGCGCAAGGTCCCCGGGAGGAACGCCTCCGTGGCCATTAGCACGCCCCGAACGGGACGGATCGGGGGGGACCACCCGAGCACCCGGGTGAGCAGCGGCGTCCAGGCCCCGGCGGCGATGACGACCGCGCCGGCCTCGATGCGCGAGCCTCGGGCCAGGACCGCCGTCCCGCCCCGCGACACACGTTCGACGCGCTCCCCTAGGCAGATCCGCACGCCTCGGCTCCGCAGCCAGGAACTGATCGCCGCCGCCAGCCTCAGTGGGTGGATCGACCCATCGTCAGGGCAGTGCAGCGCCGGGCCGGCGTGGCACAGCTGAGGCTCCAGCCCCTGCACATCCGCCGCTCCGAGCATCTCCGCCCGGAAGCCTGCACGGCGAATCCGATTGGCGCGTTCGGCGGCCGCGGCGGCCTGCTCTCCTGCGACCGGCTCCAGCAGCCCGCTGGACACGTAGTCGCAAGGGAACTCGTCCTGCAGGCGCGTGTGCATCGCCGCGGCGCGACGCGCCACCTCCGGGCAGACCATCGAAAGGCATTCGTGGGCTGGCCACAGGCCGCCGGCGCTTGCACCGCTGGCTTCACTGCAGACAGCCCCGCGGTCTAGCACGACCACCCTCCCGGCGCCCCGCCGGCGCAGCGACAGTGCCGCGCACAGCCCGACAAGGCCTGCCCCGACGACCACTACGTCCGCTACGGCCGGCAGCGTGTCGCTCGCCAGCAACTCCTCGCGCTGGGCGGTCGCCAGCGTCCGCGACCAGACGGTGTCCCGCAAGAGCTATCGTATCGCGCCCGTGGGAGTCTGCGGCCGTCCGGGGCCGGCCTCCGCAAGCGGCGGCAGGCCCTCCAAGGCGGCCATGACCCACCCGAAGGCGACCCGCTCCTGCTCCAAGCGGACGCTCACCCCGAGCCGGTCCATGCGCAGGTCATCATAGAGCTCGCACTCTTCGCGGGTCAGCCTTGAGAGCTCGCCGCGTGCTTGGGACCGTTCCCGAACCCAGAGGTGCTCAAACGCGAGAAGCGTGGCCCTGTCCATGAGGAAAGATTCGGCGCGAGGAAAGACGCCTCGCAGCTCGTTCAGAATCGCGAAGCCGTGCGTGTCGATGTCGCCCCAGTAGAGCACCTGGCAGCCCCTCAGCCAGCCAGCCCTGGCCAGACTCCGGAAGCCGTAGCCCGATCCGAAGATCGCGAGCGTACCCGGCATGCGGGGCAGTGCGAGGAAGTTGATCTCGTTTTCGATGACGAACACGCGGGACGCCGGAACGGCCAGCCGCGCGAGGGTTCCGGCTCGCAGCGTCAGATCTTGGCCGTCCTCGTCGCTGCTCCACGGCAACAGGGCGCAGTTGCGGTCGAGGACCCGGAGCCGCACGCGATCAGGTTTGGCCCTGAATCCGTAGCGCGCGGCGAACCCGGCGGCTCCGGTCTTGGAACGGTCGAGCGACTCCTCCGGAAGGGATAGGTCCAGCAACTGCGACAGCACGCCCCGATTGCGCTCTACGAACTTGGTGTCGACGCCGGGCACGTCCATCTCGCGGATGTAGACGCCCGGTCGGCCGCGCTCTCGCAGCCACTGCACGACGCCCAGCAGGCGCTCCCAGTGCGGCTCCAGCTCCAAGGCCCGCACCGGACGCCGAGCGAGCCACGCGAGCAGCTGCGGCTCGCGCCGGCGCGTAGCCTCCACCAGCGCCCGAAACTTGCGCAGGCGGGGCCCTTGGCCGATCAGTGCCGCGGCGGCCTCCGCACTGTCGAGCCAAGCCTGGTGCGGAAGCTCACTGGCGCCCAGCGCACGATGGCCGAACTCGCTGCGCTCGAAGCGGATCTGCGGCAGGTTCTCAAAGGACGCGACCCAGTCTCGAACCTCCACGTAGCGGTCCCGCATCTCGCCAGCGGTCGGCCGCTTGAACACGAGCCGCCGCGGGAACACGTCCTCACCGCCTGCTACGCCCCGCAGCACCAACCCGCGCCTCCAGAGCCGCCGGACCTGCTCGCGGAGATCTGCGGCCGTGGTCCACTTGCGCCGGCGCGTCGCTGCGGGCATCTTCGGCGGAGCAACGCTCGGACGGGCGGGCGACGTCGCGCGGTGACTTCCGGCCGCTGGGCCGGCTGGGCCAACCTGCCCCCCGGAGCGCCCCGGCCCATTGTATTGCGGCTGCCGGGCAGGCGGGCGGACGACCGACGGCGCAGTCGGACCAAGGGCCCGCCGCGGCGGTTTCCGGTCCGCTTACGCCCTAGGCGGCGCTGCAGTCCGGGCTGGGGCACCAGCGGTGCCGCCAATCTCCGGGACGCCGCCGTGGGAGATCGCAGCCTCATGGGCGAGGCGCTTCTGCTCCCTGTACTCCTCGATCGTCAGGTTTCGGATTCTAGAGTCCCGGCCGTCGCGAATCTCAATGAACCCGACGCTCTGCACAAAGGGCTCGATGACGTGGATCTTCTGGAGCGGTGTCACGATCACAAGCTGCAAGTGCAACCTCGTGAAGAGGTCCAAGGCGAACTGTGCCGAATCGTCGGAGCCGCGCCCGAACGCCTCGTCAATGACCACGAGCCGAAAGGCGCGGGAGCGGTTGGAGCCCGATTCCAGGCCGAACTGGTAGACGAGGCTCGCCGCCAAGATGGTGTAGGCAAGCTTCTCCTTCTGCCCGCCGGACTTACCGGACGAGTCGGTGTGGTGCTCGTACTCCGTGCCGTCAGCCTGCGAGCGCTCGCTGGCACTGAAGACGAAGCAGTTTCGCACGTCGGTGACCTTCTCGGTCCAGCGCCGGTCCGGATCGGCCGACCCCTCGCGCCCCCGGAGGCGCCCGATGATCTTCTTGACACTCTCGAACTTGTCCCGTGAGTACAGCTCATCGCGCGAGCCCTCAAGCGTTCCGCGTAGACAGGCCTTCAGGTCGGCCCAGAACGCGCGCACCTCCGGGTCCGGGGCCACGTTCTCCTCAATCTTGATGTAACGGCCAGGGTTGAACTCAATCTCCGCCAGCGACTCGTTGATTCGCTCGATGCGCTCCCTGATCGCCTCGCGCTCCCTGTGGAGCGTGAAGTAGAAGTTGGCGACCTCTTGGATCGTGTTCTCGTTCAGCAGTCGCTCGAAGCGGCGCTCAAATGCTGGCAGCCCGTCGTTCTCCAAGCTGGCCAGCCTCTCCCTGTACTCCGATGCGGCGGCGGGATCCGGGTCAATCTCGGTGGTTTCCAGCGGGAACTCCTGGTTGAATCGCAGCATGCGCCGCCTCATATCCCTCCGCACACTCTCGGCCTCGCCGCGGCGGTCCCGGCCGCGCTCCCGGACGGCGCTTTCCACGCGCCGCGAGAGGCCCCCCATCGTCTCGAGCGAGAGCGCTGCCTTGCCCGAGACCTCGTCGAGGAGCACCGCCAGGCGGGCGTAAGACTGGGAGGCCTTGTCAAGATCCGCATCCTCAAGCACGGACCTTGCCGTGGTCCGCCGAGACCGTAGGTCGTCGAGACGTCCCTTGAGACCCCCGATCTGGCCGACGGCGCGGTCGTGTTTTTCCTCGAGGTGCCGCAGGTCCGCCTGCGCCTCGGTCAGCTGGGCGTGAAGCTGCCGCAGCACGTCCGAGGCCGACTCGATCCGGGACCGCTCCTGCCTGAGGTTCTCGATCTCAATTGCGACGGAGCGCCAGTCGACGTCCTCGTAGGCCGAGAACTCGCGCAGCCGCGCCAGGTCGTTTGTGCGCCCAATGCAGTCTTTCTGCAGATCCTCGACCTCTCGTCGGCTGTCGTGCTTGGCCAGCACGGCAGACTTCAGCTCATCCGCCTGCTCCTGCAGGACGGCGATCTTAGCTTCGTTCGTCCAGCCCAAGACGAAGCGCGCCCGGTCATGGATGCTGTAGCGGTCGTCCTTCCGGTGCTGCTCCCCCTGAAGCTTGACCTGACCGGCCCGCGTGATCGCCCGCGGCTCCTTTCGAAACTGGTCCACCTCATCGCAGCAGACGACGTCAAACCGACGCGCGAGCTCGTCAACGATCCAGCCGTGGTGGGGCGAGTCGGGCTTGACGGAGAGCTTTCTCACCAACGAGTCATTGCGTACCGGGTGCCGTGAGCGGCGGGAGGAAAATACGCGGAAGTAAGTCAGTCGACCCTTGAGGTCGCTGCTGTCGACCCACTCGCTGATGCGGGCGTACTGATCGCGGTAGACGAGCATGGCGAGCCCGAAGGACCGCAGCAGACGCTCGGCTGCGCCCTCCCACTCGGACGCCTCATCGCGGACGGCGACAAGCTCGCCCGCGAACGGGAGGGAGGCCTCGTCGAGGCCCAGCGCCTCACAGAGCCGCGCCCGCAGCCGGAGCTGCTGAGCCGGGATGTTGGACCGCCGCGACCTCAGGCTCCGCAGCTCGTCCTCCCGGAGGGTGAGGTCCCGCTCGGCCTGCCGGATGTCTGCCGAGAGTCTGCCCGTCTCGTTCCCGAGCCGCATCAGTTCCTCCCTCTCGCGGTCGTAGAGGTTGCGCAACCGCTCCAGCTTGGCGGCGAAGGAGCGTGCGTCGTCGGGCACGTTCTCCTCCAAGGCGGCCAAAAGGGATTCGTAGTCTGTCGCTCTTGCGCGGCGCCGGCTCAGCTCTTCGCCCCTGGCCGCGATCCGCCGGGTGAGCTCGTTGAGGTGCCCGCCACCGCTGGTCTCGATGTCCGCCTTGAGCGACGAGATCTTGTCCTGCGCGGCTTCCCGCGCTGCCACGAGCCGCCCTAGCCTAGCCTCGAGCTTGGCGAGCCGCTTCCGGGCCCCCTCAATGCGCTTGGCCAGCAGTTCGTCTTCCAGTCCGGCAAAGTAAGGGGCCAGCGCCTTCTCGCACATCTCCAGCTCGGAGATCTCGCGGTCCAGCACATCGTGACGGTCCGCGTCGGCTGCGATCGGTATGAGCAGCTCGATCTGCCGCTTGGCCTTGAGCACCGCTTCGTGGGCGAGGCTGAGGTCGTCATAGTGGTGGATGAGAGCCTCGATCCGTGGGCGGGCGTCGAACCTCTCCAGCATGTGCGTGCGCACGAATGATGTCAGGTTGCCCACCGACTTCAGGGACACCGTCTGGTGGAAGAGGTCGAGTGCCTGCTCGTTGTGGATGCCGAGCCGACGCCGCATCCATGCGCCGTACTTCGGGAAGGTCTCCCAGACCTTAGCCCCCTTAGCCCTCAAGCGCTTGCGTAGCTTGCGCATTTCGCCGCCGAAGCCCGAAAAGTCCCCGGTAATGGCGAGTCTGTCGTCCTGTGCCTCCCAGCCTACTTAGAACCGTTTGGGCTGGCCCGTCCCGGGCGCAGGCCAGTACACATGCGCCAAGGTCACGGTCTGCATGAATCCAACGTTGGTGAACACGCCCAATATGACCGAGTAGCTATCCTCGCTGCGCAGCGCCACTGGACGGGCAGTGGCATCGGAGTACTCGCTGCGTTCGGTCTTGTAGTGACCGAGCACATACGAGCGCAGCGTGCGCTCGCGAACGGCCGCCCCGGCGGCCTTGTTGTACGCCGCGCGGTGCGACGGCACAAGCAGCGTGGTGAGAGCGTCGATCAACGTCGACTTGCCGGTGCCGATGTCGCCGGTCAGCAGGGCGTTGCGGCCGTGCGGCCGGACCGACCAGACCTTCTCGTGGAACGTGCCCCAATTCAGGATCTCGAGGCGGTCCAGCCGGAAGCCGGTCACAGCGTCGTCGCCGATGTAGTCGAACCCGAACTGCAAGGACTCACTCTCCCTCGGCACCCGCGGCTGCGGACTGCTCGGCCACGCGCCGAGCCAACTCGGCGGCAAGCTCTGCAAGCCATTCCGCCGTCACAAACTCCACCAAGATTCGCTCAACCTCGTAGGTCTCCTGCCCCGCGGGCGAAGACGCCTTCATGCGCCGCAGGAACCCCATTTTCCTGATCCGGTTGACCTGCCTCTGGACGAGCTTCCTCTGTTTCGGCTCATTTCCTGTGTCCGGGAGGTAAACCCTGACCATGTCGACGAAGTCGTCAAGGGTCATCACCAGCCTAGCCGCACCTTCGGTGGCGTCAAGCTCGGCAAGCCTCTTCCGCAACAAGCCCAGAATCAGGCTGGTCCGGTACGACAGCGGCTGCTTGGCGATCAGCGCTTCGGGCCTGCGCTCGTGCCGGTCAGCGAGATCTGGGCGGGAGCGCAGAAAGGCGAAGCCTTCCGTCTCGTTGACCTTGAACTGAAGGTTGAGGGTCCGGAAATAGTCCCTCACGTGGGCGTCCTGCCGCAGCAGGGCGTACCAGAAGGTCTCGTCGTCGCGCCTGTACACCACGCCCCTGCGGAGCAGGCGCGTAGCTAGATGGGACAGGGTCAGGCCCGACTGCGCGCCAGCCTGCAGGGACTGCCGAGACCTCACGGTCAGCTCACGAAGATGACCCGCGGGATGCGGGCAGCGCGGACGACCGAGCCGCCGTCGCGGCCCGTCGCGGGCCAGGTCACGACCTCGTGGTGGGCCTCGTCGATTACCGCCGGAAGCGAGTCGTCGGCCATCCGCAGGTAGGCCAGCACTTCGGCCAGCCCGTGTTCCGGCGGCCAGAGCTCACAAATCTCGCCCAGCGTCACCTGCCGGCGCGACTCGAGCGCGCGCCGAATTTGGCCGGCGAGCGTCTCTTGGTCGATCACGACCTGGCTGTAGAGCGCGGAGACGTCGACGCTCTCGTCACCCGACAGGAGTTCGCCGTCCCGGATGGTAACGGCGCGCCCGAGCGGATGCAGCGGCCGCTCAAACGGCAGCCGGATCCTGGGCGCGATCCGGGGAATCTCGGCGACGGGACGCTTTGGCGGGTCGTCCCGGAGCGTAAGGGCGCTCTGCTCGACACGCTGCAGCAGGCCCATGATCCGCCGGTTCTCCAGCTGTACGCGGTCGTCCAAGAAGCGGCGGAGCTGGGCGGACAGCCGCCTGACTGTGGTCTGAACATTCTGCGCCGCCGCCAGCCACTCATGGTGGATGCGGCGCACGCGGACATCCGGCTTCATCTGTTGGACGGCGGGGAGGCCTAGCACGCGGTCCAGCAGCTGGCTGAACTCCTCCGAGCGGTCGTCTGCCACCAGAAATTCCCAGAAGGCCCCGAAGCTGCGGCCCTGGTCCGAGTCGGAGATCTTGTCACGGCGCCCGAAGGAGGCGCTGAGAAGTTCCTTCTTTGTGGCGGCCCCGCGGGCGACACTCTCGCGGAATTCCCGATCGAGCGCCCGAAAGTTGTGCTCCACCTCACGGAAGTCCGAGAGCAGCCCGCGAGATAGCTGGGTCACCTGGTGGAAGCGGTCCTTGATGGCCGTGGCGTCGAACGGCTGGACCTCGCCGCGCTCGGCGCGCTCGATCTGCCGCTCAATCTCCCGCTTGCGCCGCTGCAGGTCCTCGAGGCGACGGGCCGGGTCTGGCTCTGCGCCGGCTGCGAGCTGGCGCAGCAGGTCGAAGACCAAGACAAGCCGGGACTCCGTGCCGACAAAGCTGCGCTTAGCCAAGGAGCCCAGCCATGTGATCGCCTTCTCGGTGGCCGGGGTCAGGTCGAACTGCGGCTCGTCCGTGCCGTCCTGGTAGAACTTGCGCAGCCATGCGCGGTCGGGCAGGGTCCAGTCGTCTAGGTATTCGGCGGCCGGCTTTGGGAACTTGTCCTCGCCGTGGATCTCCCTGAGGCGGAACAGTTCGTCCTCGAGCCTCTCCGCCAGCGCGCTCTCGGGCAGCACACGGTGATTTTGCTCGATGAAGGCTCGGTGCAAGAATCCCGCCACGAGCGGGGCGTGGTCGGAGCGCAGCAGGCGCCAAGCGGGGTGGTCATGGCGCAGTCTCTCAAGAGTCCAGTAGTCCCAGTCCATCGGCGGTGGGCGGCCCCTACATCATGCCTGACCTTGCACCCTCAATTGGAAGGCGGTGGCGCGTCGCCGCGCGTGCCGTGCGCGTTGTTGAATCCTAACGGCGCCGCCAAAGCTCGAGGACCCTTGCGCCATCGGCTCGCCGCCCCGCAGACTGGGGTCAGAGCCCACAGAACTGCCGATGGTACAGGTCATTTCACGCCGAAACGGTTTGCCTGAGATGAATTGAACTGCCGCGTCGAACCCTCTGCAACGAGACCTCCGAGTCCCAGAGTGCACGAACGACGTCGCCCATCACACTAGATTCGACGTTGATCACGTGCTCGTCGCCATCTGCTTGGCCCCGGATCGCGATGCCGGCACGCCGGGCATCCGAAGTGAGCAGGGCTACCCTGATTGTCGTGATCCATTCCGGCGCTTCGGTGCGGTCCCCCGCAGGTCGCAGAGAGCGGTTCTTGGTTCGCCCAAGTCCGACGATGCGGGGTCCGTCGGAGCCGCCTCGATGGCCCGCGTCGCCAAGCTCTGGCGGAGCCGACGAAAGACCGGGCAGGATCTTATTCCACGGTCGGGAAGTCGTCAAAAGCGCTCGCCGACCGCTCATGCCTGCCACCACCCGACAATGGCCGGCGGGGAGTGCTAGCTGCGCCCTCTGGACCGGCCCCGACCGAATCCCCTGCGGGAATAGGGCCCCGCTTCCGGGTCAATGACGAGGTCGAACGCTGTGGCGACCTCCCCGATCTTGGAGCCCGGAACAGGTTCGAAGTCTAAAAATAGCGAGTTCGGTTCCCCCGAACGGGCCGCCTGACGGATCACCCTGTCGGTCTCGTTGCCGTCATGGCCCTTGAGGAAGAGTTGCGTGGTCAGGACTCGGCGTCCGCTCAGGTTGACTGCGTAGTGGATATGCGGGACTCGGCCCTCGCCAAAGCTGTAGGGTACGGGCTTGATCGTCCGGAACCGATATTCCCCGGTGGAGCCGGTCTCGAAGCGTCCGAAACCTTGGAAATTCGAATCCCGACGATCCTTGCCCGGCGCGGCGCTATGAATGTACACACCGTTCGCGTCCACCTGCCAGATCTCCACCGTCGCGTTCCGCACAGGCTCGCCGCCCGGTGTCATCACCTTCCCGGTCACGTGCGCGATCTGGCCCAAGGAAGGTGTCGCGGCGTCGTTGATGATCAGCAGGTCGTTGTCGGTGTCCAGCGGCATCTTGTCCGGATAGTACGGCCCCTCCGCCGCTGTGAGGGTCAGCGCGAGTTGCTCTGCGAAGAGCCCGGGGATCGTGTAGAACGCCGTGGAAGCGGCCACCGTCCTTGCGAACGCACGCCGTGAAGTTGAAGACTGGAATCTGTCGCGCATGCTTGCCTCCTGATTCATACCGTTGCTCCGGCGGGACCATTGCCGTTGGCTGTCGGCCTCCCGCCTTGCCTGACTGACTAAGACGCTAGTCGAAACTGCCGGTTACGCAGGACTCATCCGCCTTGCAAAGCCCGTGTAATTTCGCTCGCTAGCGGCTGCAAGCGGAGGTGGGGAGCCTGTGCAGGAGTCGCATCATCGCCGCGACACGGTTCCGTTCCTCGGCATGAACATTCCGGCATTCCGCGGGCCGTCGTCGAATTGCGCAACTGGCCCCATGCCACCACACCGGTCCGAAGCAACGGGTGTCCAGCTGCGTACGCCCGCGTTGCTCCCCAGCCGCATCGAAGCGTCAGGAGCCTCCAGTGTCATTCCCGGATCCCGAATCCGCCACGTTGCCCGCTGTGGAGGAGGAACGTGACGGCAGGGAGCTGCTGGGCGGTTCCCGTAAGTGCGGAGGGAAGGCCGAGCCCGTCGAGTTCGGTTCGAAGAGGCAGCAGACTTCGGAGCAAGTCTGCTAGCGTCGACAGCGTCTGCGTGAGAATCTCCTGCGCACCGTATCGCAGGTTCGGCGCCCCACGATCGGGCCGTATTGCCGAGAATGGCACGCAGTGCCCAGTCTCGAATAGGCTCGGTCTCAAATTGTCCATAG
>JAJDWM010000497.1 GCA_022825595.1 Bryobacterales bacterium
TGAACGGCCCGAAGCCCTCCCGGCTCCCCTTGTCCGAAGAGAAGCCGACGATGGTCGTAGTGCGCCCGTGGAAATTGTTCTCGCAGACCAGGATCTCGGCCTTGCCGGCTGGTATCCCGCGGCGCATGTAGCCCCACCTGCGGGCAGCCTTGATGGCGGTCTCGACGGCCTCGGCTCCCGTGTTCATCGGAAGCACCATCTCCATCCCGCACAGCTGGGCCAGCTCCCGACAGAAGAGCGGCAGCTGGTCATTGCGGTATGCGCGCGATGTGAGAGTGACGCGCTCGGCCTGCTCCCTCAGTGCGCGCAGGATGCGCGGATGGCAGTGTCCCTGGTTCACCGCCGAGTAGGCGCTCAAGCAGTCTAGGTAGCGCCGACCCTCAACGTCATACACCCACGGCCCTCGAGCGTTGGCGACGACCACCGGCAGCGGGTGGTAGTTATGGGCCCCCCACCGGTCTTCCAATTCCAGGAGGTCGCGGGTGGCCCCGGCCCTGACTCGGGCGGATGCGCTCAATTCACGGGCCTCCGCAAGCCCCCAGCGTACCACCCGAGAGCCATCACTCAGCCTCAGGTACGTACACCACCTCACCACTTTCCAGGCGATACGCAATCCCCAAACGCTGGCCTCTCCCCGACCCGCGCGCCTCGCTGGCCCTCAGCCGTTCTATGCGCTGACCGCGCTTGACGATCATCTCCATGTCCGGCTGGCCGGGGTTCGTGACGATCGTGATGTCCCTGGTGCTCATGCGGGCGGCCACTTCAGCCAGACCGGCGCTGCCTGCCAGGGCCAGCAGCAGCGCAACCACCAGCACCATGCTGGCATCGAATAGGTTGACCACACCCGCCAGCGGATCGCCATCTCCGGAATCGCCGAGTGCTCGGTCGGCGCGCCGCATCCAGTCGTAGGCCCTATTGCCGGCCATGCGTGGTCTAGCCCGCATTTTCCTCGCCCTCCAATCCCAGTTCCCTGCCCCAGCACTCCAGGAGGTAGTGCATCTCGGTCAGGTCCTGCCGGTCCCATTGGCGGACCTGCACGCCGAGCGCATAGGAGACGCCCCCGACGATCAGCCCCACTACGGTAGTCGTGAATCCGATCAGCAGATTCGAGGCCATCGACTGCATGTCTCCAGAGGCCAATCCTGCCAGCGCGGGCTGCAAAGGGATCAGGGTCCCCACCAGCCCTAGCATCGGACCCGTTCGCGATAGGACGGAGAACCTCCCCGAGCGTTTGCGCAGATCGTTCTCGAGGTCCGCAACGGCCTTGTCAAGCCGGGCCGGGCGACTCCGGGCCGCTTCCGCGAACCGTCCCAAAGCCAGCTTCCAGCGCAGCTTTGCGAAGCGTTCCAGCGTTGGTTCTCCGGCATGGAGAGCCTTCAGGGCCGCTCGGTTGGACCTGCGGTCAAAAGCCTCGGAGAATACGCCTCCGGCCAAGTACGTCACATAGATGAAGAGCGCTGTGATGGCCAGCAGCGCCGGGAGCAGGAATGCGCTCGAAATCCAGTAAAGGAGGCCCTGAAGCTGCTCCAACTCTCGATCACTGCGCCCAGGCTGAGCTGGTGCGCGAGTGCCTCATCCGCCCCGCTCGACCGCCAAGACCTTATTCAGCCGGCGGGCGAAGCGGCCCGTCCCTCGGTATGTAGCCCCCAAGAACGCCCGGACGAGTTCCGTTGCGAGAGCGATGCCCACGATCCTGCCACCCAAGCACAGGACATTGAGGCTGTCATGCTCCACACCTTGGCTGGCCGAATAGGTGTCGTGGCAAACGCTGGCGCGCACACCCGCGACCTTATTGGCCGCGACACATGATCCGACACCGCTGCCGCAGACAACGATGCCCCGCTGTGCGTCTCCGCCACGGACCCGCTCGGCGACGGCCAAAGCAAAGTCGGGGTAGTCGTCTCCGGGATCCAGGGCGTGCGCGCCCACGTCCAGAGACTCGTGACCGTCCGAACTCAGCACCTCCAAGAGCTGCTGCTTCAGGTCGAAGCCTGCATGATCTGCGCCGATCGCGACGCGCATCGAACTCGGATTGTAGCGTATCCGGATGGTCGGGGATGCCACGTTCCGGAGGTCTCCCGCGCTGCGGGGAAAGCCCGGGAACGGCGCGGCGGCGCCTTAGGGCAGGACTGATGTGGAAGCAGAGAGAAGAGGCCCTACAGCCATGGAAGGGCCTCGCAGAAGGGCGATCCCCTGGGGCCCGTAATACACTGGTATTCTACGGCGTTGGCCGGCAGAACCGTCAGTCGGCAACGAGTAGCACTTCGGGCCTGTCAGGGCGAGGCTCGGACCCGTGTGGCCAAGTGAAAATCGGATTCGTCAGCCTAGGGTGCCCCAAGAATCTCGTCGATAGCGAGGTCATGATGGGTCTGCTGCAAGCGCGGGGCCACGAGCTGACGGCAGACCCGATGCAGGCCGATGCGCTGGTCGTCAACACCTGCAGCTTCATCGATCCGGCCAAGCAGGAGTCGGTCGACGCGATACTCCAGACCGCCGAGTACAAGCGGACCGGCCGCGCCAGCCGACTGGTCGTGGCTGGGTGCCTGGTCGAGCGTTACCGGGACGAGCTGCGCGAGCAGATTCCGGAAGTTGACGCCGTCTTGGGCACCAATGAGCTGGAATCGATCGTGGCGCACTGCGAGGGCGGCGCCGTCCCCCTGCCGGGCGTTCCCGAAGAAGGGTATCTGTACCACGACCTCACGCCTCGAGTCAGGGCTACGCCCGGGCACTTCGCCTACATCAAGATCAATGAGGGCTGCGACCACCCCTGCACCTTCTGCATCATCCCGCAGTTCCGGGGACGTTTTCGCAGTCGGCGGTTCGAGTCGGTCGTGCGCGAGGCCACCGGCCTCTTCCGGCAAGGCGTCCGCGAGATCAACCTGATCGGACAGGACACTACGGCGTTCGGTGAGGACCTAGGAGTGCGGAACGGGCTTCCGGCGCTCCTCGAAAGGCTCGCCGGGATCGAGGGCGCGGGGTGGATCCGCGTGCTGTACGCCTATCCCAACCGGGTCTCGGCGCGCCTGCTCGACACCATCGCCGAGCACTCTCAGCTGTGTCCCTACCTCGACATTCCACTTCAGCATGCCAGCCCAAGTGTGCTCAAGCGGATGAAGCGCGGCGCCAGCGGGGAGATTTTCCTCAGGCTTGTAGAGCGCATCCGGCGAACCATCCCCAGTGTGGCGATCCGCACCAGCTTCATCGTCGGGTTTCCGGGAGAAACGGACGCAGACTTCGAGCTGCTGTGCCAATTCCTCGAAGCTGCAGAGTTCGACCATGTGGGGTGCTTCCGGTACTCTGACGACGAGAACAGCGCCAGCTACGCACTTGACGGCAAGGTCAGCGGCCGGACCAGCTACAACCGCCAGCGGCGCCTGATGTCCTTGCAGCGGCGCATCTCGAGGCGTCGCAACCGGTCACTGGTCGGAAGGCGCATGCCAATTCTGGTCGGTGGTCCGGCCAGCGAGACTCCACTGCTGTGGCAGGGGAGGCTGCAGGTGCAGGCCGAGGAGATCGACGGCAAGACGTTCATCACCGAATTCCCGGACAATTGCTTGCCGCAGCCCGGAGACTTGGGCACTGCGCTTGTGACCCGGGCGGCAGACTACGACCTCTTCGCTAAGGTCGAGAGCATCGACCGCCCGGCAGCCCCGCCCTCTCCAGCCCAGCTGACCGTCCTGCAGTAGAGTCCCGACTAGCCAGAGACCATGACCCGAGCCGCCGCCAACTGCCCCATCTGCCGCAAGCCGGCGGCGCCATCCTCCAAGTGGGCCCCGTTCTGCAGTGCGCGCTGCCGGACCCAGGACCTAGCCAACTGGGCGACAGGCAAGTACTTCGTACCCTCCCCCAGGACGGAAGCCGACGAGTACTGGGACGTTCCGCCGGATTCGTCGGACAGCACAGATGGGTAAGGGCCTGCCTTTGGCCATAGCCACTTGGGGCTATATCGGCTACACGCCCGGGGCGCCCGGGACAGCCGCGTCGCTGGCAGCGCTGGCGATTGCCTGGGCCGGTGTACACCTGGCAGGCCTGCCCGTGTGGAGCTTCGCCGCCGCAGCAGTGCTGCTTTCGCCCCTAGCCATATGGGCGAGCGGAGCCGTCGCTGGGCAGATGGGGGCGGAGGACCCGTCGATCGTGGTCATTGACGAGGTATTGGGGCTGTGGGTCGCGTTGGCACCTGCGACCTCGGGTTCGCCGCAGCAGTGGCTCTGCGCGCTGGCTCTGTTCCGCCTATTTGACATCCTGAAACCGCTCGGACTGCGTCGGCTCGAGTCCCTGCCGGGGGGGCGTGGCATCGTAGCGGACGATCTGGGCGCAGGAGCCTACGCTATGATTGGAGTCGCAATGGTGCGCTGGATCGGGCCCTGACGGTCCTTGCGTGCAGCGCTGCGTGGTCTGCGTGCCCCCCAACATCGCGAGTATCTGGCCCGGGGCCGTAATCCCGGGTGGGCTGATAGAGATACACGGCGAAGCGCTCGCAAACCACAGTTACACCCCCCCTAGAGTCTGGATCGGAGGAACTCGCGCCCGCCCGGCGTTCTTCGGCCGTCGGCAGATCGTTGTCCAAGTTCCGGGGGCGGCCTCGACGGGCCATGCGACCGTGCAGACCGCAGGGGGCCGGAGCAACCGTGCCAGGTTCGCCCTTGGCGAACTCCTCGCCGACAAGGTGCATCCGGTCGCGAACCCCGCGATCGATTCGAACGGGAACGTATTCACCACGTTCAGCGGGCCCAGGGGGAAAGAGTCGGACGTCTCGCTCTTCAAGATCCAGGCCTCCGACGGAGCGGTCATTCCATTCCTATCCGGGATCGTGAACCCGACAGGCCTGGCTATGCTCGCGGACGACACACTGCTTGTATCGAGCCGCCACGACGGGACTGTCTACGCGGTCTCACCCAATGCGGAGATCGAAGTTTTCGCAGAGGGCATGGGGGTCGCCACCGGATTGGCCGTCGACAAAGACCAGAACGTCTACGTCGGAGACCGCTCGGGCACTGTCTTCAAGATCGATAAGTCGAAGCGGATCTTCGTCTACGCCACGCTCGAGCCCTCGGTGGCCGCATTCCATCCCGCGTTCTGCGAGAGCGACCAGAACCTGTACGTCTGTGCCCCGTCGACTTCGAGCTGCGAGACCATTCAGCGCATCGACAGCAACGGCCAAGTCCAGCGCCACTGGCAGTGCTTCGGCCGGCCCCAGGGCATCGCCTTCGACTCAAAGGACCGAATCTACGTGTGCGCGTCCCGGGACGGACGGCGGGGAATAACGAGGCTCAAGGGCATCAGCTCCGGGGAAGGAGCGGAGGTGCTCGAGCACGTGGTGTCCGGGCAAGGCATCGTCGGGATTGCCGTGGCCCCGGACGACAGCCTCGTGGTGGCAACTGGATCGGGCATCTACAGGCTGCCGCCGATCCCCTGAGGACCGTCGGCCGTGAAACGTCGAGGGCGCACCACCCGATGCGGGCAGAAGTGATCGCTGTGGGCAGCGAGCTGCTCACGCCGAGCAAGCTGGACACCAACTCGCTGTACATCGCCCGCGAGCTGGGCCAACTCGGAATCCCTCTTGTACGAAAGTCGGTCGTCGGGGACGACCGCGAATTGCTGTGCGAAGAAATCCGCAGGGCGCAGGCCTGCTCGGATCTGGTCTTCCTCAGCGGAGGCCTGGGACCGACGCTGGACGACCTGACCCGCGACGCGGCGAGCGATGCCACGGGCCGTCCCCTGCTAATGGATGAGTCCATCGTGCGAGAGATCGAAGCTCGCTTCCGCAGCTTCGGCCGGCCCATGGCGGAAGTCAACAAGCGCCAAGCGTACCTGCTAAAGGGCGCGGTCAAGCTGGACAACCCGCGTGGCACGGCACCGGGGCAGTGGCTTCAGGACGGCGCACGGGTGTTGGTGCTGCTGCCGGGACCGCCGCGTGAACTCAAGCCCATGTTCGCCGAACAATGCCTGCCGCGCCTGCGGGCAATGACCCCCTCCCGGCCGCTCCACTCGTGGCACGGGCGCGTCACGGGAATTGGCGAGTCGGACCTGGAACAGCGCATCGGGCCGCTCTACTCGCCGTGCAGTACGATTGCCACGACCATTCTGTCGTCTCCGGGTGATGTCCAGATACATCTCCAAGGTCAGCACGGAGGTGCTGTCGAACGGCTAGCCGGGCAGATCAGCGCGGAGCTTGGAGACGCCGTGTATTCGACGGACGGACGGTCGCTCCCCGAGATCGTGGCCGATCTGCTGCGCCGGACCGGGCTGCACTTGGCGGTGGCCGAGAGCTGCACCGGAGGGTTGCTGTCCGGAAGGCTGACGGACATTCCGGGGAGTTCGGAGTTCTTCGCAGGGGGGATTGTCTCCTATTCCAATGGTGCGAAGGCCGCGTGGCTGGGTGTGGCTCGCGACACCCTTGAGCGCTTTCGCGCGGTCAGCGGGCAGACGGCCCGGGAAATGGCCGAGCGTGCTCGCGCGAGAGCCGTTGAAGCGCTGGGGGAGCCCGCAGTCGGGCTGTCGACGACCGGGTATGCAGGGCCGTCTGGCGGCTCGTCGGGCGACCGGCCTGGCACGGTGTACATCGGGCTCGCGGATTCTGCCGGCTCACTGGTTCGCAGGCGCCAGTTCGGACGGGGCCGGAAACGCGTACGGACCTTGACCGTGCTTGGCGCCTTGGACCTATTCCGCCGCAGGGCGCTCGGACTCAAGATCCCCTGACCGACGACGGCCCGCCCAATCCACGACCGTCCGCAGGGCGCGCGACGCGTCGCCGCTGCAATAGCGCTTCGGTATCACGTACTGCGTGCCCGGCGACGGGCACAGCAGGAAGCTCCTGCCCGTCTCTGCCGCGTCCCAAAGCTCATCCCAGAGAATCCAGTCGGTCCTGCCCTCGCGGCCAATCTCCACTCCGCTGTCGCACAAGTGGTAGGTGATGTGCGGCGCGCCGCCGCCGCTGCGCGCCAAGTCCGAGCGCGTCACCCATGCCACGACCAAGACAGCGGCGATCCCTGGGAACGCTGCAGCGAGCGCCAGCCAGGCAAGTGTGCCGGACGTGTATACGGCAGCGCTGGCGGCGAGCAATACCAGAGTTGCGTAGGAGCCAACAGCGGATGGAGGCGACCGGCGCCACAGTTGGGAAATCGTCGCCAGAAGTGCATCCCAGTAGCCGACATCGGCGTGGACCAAGACAGTCCCAGGCTGCGGGGGAGCTAGGGGCCGCACAGCTTCAGTACCGCTCTGCGTTCGGTCCAGCACCACCGTTATCCGACATGCACTGCAGCCCTGCACGGGCCCCGGGAGCAAGGTTGCCCTTACACGGCCACACTCCCGTGGCCATCGCCGAAGTCAGTATCGCAGGCGCCTCGGGTCCTGTTCGGGCAACTCCCGGCGGAATGCATTCAGCAGGATCTTGTGGAAGGCGCACAGCTTGCCGTCCACCGCAGGATGACCACAGCGCATGCACAAGGGCTTCTCGCCGCGGCCTCTGTTCCCATGCAGGGAACGGTTCCCGTTCGGGCCGCGGCGGTGGCCATTCCCGCCACGGTTGCGGCGCTTGTTGGAACGGCTGTAGCGCCGGTTCGATCGGTCACGCATTTTGTTCGCCGATGATTGGAATGGCCGGTTCGCCAGGCAGCCGACTGGCCAGCCGCGGGCCTACTGGACGCCTGCCGACGAGGCCACCGGATGCTGGGCGTCGTACGCCGAGATGATGGCCGATGTGATATTGACCTCGTTGACTGCGTAGAGAACTGGGCCCTGCGGATTCGAGATATCCATCACAATCTTGAAGCCCCTCTCCTTCGCATACTTGTCGATCACTGCCATCATCTTTTGCCCAACTGAGTTGAACAGCTGGCCCTGCTCTTGGCTGAACTCTCCGCGGGCATCTTCGGTCTCGCGCTGCAGCTCCACTTCCGCCTTCTGGATGTCGCGGGCGAGGTTTCGGCGGGCATCGTCGCTCATCGTGTTGGCGCCCTTCTGAAGCTGGTCCCGCTTGCGCGCAAGGTCAGCGTTCATGGACTCGAGGCGTGCCCGGGTGGGCTCATATTTCGCCTCGAGCTGCTTGATCAGCTGCTGTCCCTCTGCCGTGCGCGAGATCGCCTCTTGAACGCTGAGGAGCGCCACTTCCGACTGGGCGCGGGCACTCCCGACCAGCAGCGTGGATGCGCACGCGAGGCCAGCCAGCAGGCACGGCCCGCGCAGGAACCTCCAGCGCGCTGCGATCAACATTCCTTGTGTTCCCATTACAATGGCTCTCTCAGTCCAGCGGTGTATTCCAGCGTACCACGCCCGTCGCCCAGCCCTATCGGCACGCAGGGTCAGAACGTGCGGCTGATCGTGAAGCGGAACATGGAACGCTTCTCGAAGAACGGTAGCCATGTTCCGACTGGCCGGACCGCCTCGATGAACGACTGATAGTTCGAAAACAGCGACCGGTCGGCCACGATCGGCGGACGTAGGAACTCCTGCACGCGCATCGGATTGTACGCCCAGTAGAAGCGGAACGGCGCGTTCACAACAGGCATCATCACCTGCAGTTCCACTCCAGTGGAAGCACGCGTCTTCTGCGTTCCCGGAACGATGTTGATGCGCTCCTGAAAGCCTGCCTGCGGGAACTTCTTGTTCAGTTCGAGAACGCGGCCGGAGTTGAGCCGGACCTCGCCCTTGCGCAGGATCTTGTTGAAGCCGATATCGAAGAACGGCGCGAGCACGACCGGCCCGAAGAGCTTGATGCGGTACTCAAAGTTGTAAACGAAGCGCGTGTCGCCGCCGGGCCAGTTCAGCCGGTATACGGGCACTTCCGTCAGGACCGGCACCCGCTCCTCGACTCCATCGACGATCTGCACCTGCGTGCGGGCGATGCCGTTGTCGTTGGTGACGGGGACGAATGTTGAGTCGGGAATCCAGACCATCGGGCTGATGGACCAGATCTCAAAACCCCTGATGTCGTTCTCGCCGCCCATGTACGAGCGGTTGAAGGGCGGCGGGACGCGCCCGCCGTAGCCGCTGAGGTAAGAGATCAGG
>JAJDWM010000392.1 GCA_022825595.1 Bryobacterales bacterium
GCGCATGAGCACGTCGCTGGGCGACTTCGACATCGAGCTGGACTACGACCAGGCGCCGCTGACTTCGGAGCACTTCCGCAGGCTGGCGGGCGACGGCGCGTTAGACGGGTCGAGGTTTTTCGCGGTCAGGCCCAACGGCTACGCTGCGGCCGGGGCCGGCATGGCCCTGATCCGGTCCGAACTCAACCCGAAGCCGTTCTTGCGGGGGAGCCTCGGCCTGCTGCGCCAGGGCGACGATTCGGGAGGCGGCTTCTTCCTGTGCCACACGGCCCTGCCCCTTGCGGACGGCCGCTACGTGAACTTCGGCCGACTGGTGTCAGGAGACCAGCGTCTCGACAGCATCACGACAGGGGCAGCGGTGCTCCAGATTCGCGAAATTCAGTGAGAATCAGCGCACGATCGCACCCACTGGAGAGGCGGATCCTCTGCTATAGTCTGGAGGGGCCGATCGGCAGTCATGCCGCGGCCAGCCGCGCGTTTCGCGCGATGCAAACGGACAATCCTGAAAGGAGAAACGCCAGGTGAGTTCCAAAAACCCTGCTGACAGCCCGGCGTGCGCGCACGAGTGCGCGCCACGAAAGGGCTTTTCCCGCCGCACCTTCCTTGAGGGTGTCGGTGTCGGAGCCGGCGCCGTCGGGGCGATAGGCACAGCAAAGCCCGCCCGCGCCGACTCGAACGACCCTGTCGGCCCGGGTCCCGTAGCGATTTCGCTGAACATCAACGGCGAGCGCAAGGACCTTGAGGTGGAGCCGCGCGTGACCCTGATCGACGCGCTGCGGAACCAGCTAGACATGACTGGCGCGAAGAAGGTCTGCGACCGTGCCACCTGCGGCGCCTGCACCGTGATCGTCGACGGTGCGCCCGTGTATTCCTGCACGATGCTGGCGATCGAGGCGCAGGGCCGACGAATCGAGACGATCGAGGGCATCTCGACAGAGGACTCGATGCACCCGGTACAGACGCAGTTCGTGAAGCACGACGCCCAGCAGTGCGGCTTCTGCACGCCGGGGCTGGTGATGGCCGGCAAGGCGGTCTCGGACCGCTCGTCGCGGCCGTCGATGGCAGACGTCGAGGCCGGATTGTGCGGAAACATCTGCCGCTGCGGAACGTACGTGGGCGTTCGCAAGGCAGTCTACGAGGCCGCCAGGGCCTAGAAGGGAGAGCGCGAAATGGCCACAAAATACGACTGGCCGATGGCTGAAGATCGCAGCCTGATCGGCAAGCGCCACAACCGCGTGGACGGGCCGGAGAAGGCCCGCGGGGCGGCGAAGTACTCCTACGACCGCAATCTGGACGGGATGCTGTACGCGCGCCTGGTGACCTCCACGGTCCCGCACGGGCGCATCCTCGGCATTGACACGTCAAATGCGGAGAAGGTCCCCGGCTACAAGGGGCACGTGAACATTCTCAACGTGGGCGACGAGGTGCAGTGGGTCGGGGCCGAGATCCTGGCCGTCTGCGCCGACACGGAAGAGCACGCGCGCGACGTGGCGGCGGCCACCGCCGTGCACTTCGAGCGCCTGCCGCACTGGGTCAAGGACGAGGACGTGGAGAAGGCCGGGACGGCCAACCGCGTCGCACCGGCCAAGGACGACACCAAGGGACCGGACATCGAAGACGCTTGGAAGAGCGCCGACGCTACGGTCGAGGGCTACTACGGGCTGGGCGTGATCACGCACTGCTGCCTTGAGCCGCACGGCCAAGTGGTCGACTGGTCCGGCGACGAGATCACCGTCTACGCGTCAACGCAGGCGGTGGCACGGATTCCGGCAGATCTGGCCAGAGGCCTCTCGCGGGACGAGTCGATCGGGACGGTCAGCGCAGACCAGGTGCACGTGATCACCCCATACATGGGCGGCGGCTTCGGATCGAAGTTCAACATCGACACTTGGGGCATCGCTTGCGCCCAGCTGTCGAAGCAGACCGGCAAGCCGGTCAAGCTCATGCTCGACCGCGACGAGGAGTTGATGGTCGCCGGCGGTCGCCCGTCCGATTACGGAAAGGTGAAGATCGGCGCCAAGAAGGACGGCACTTTGGTCGCCTACGAGGCTGAGACGTGGTCGACCGGGGGCGTAGCCGGGCGCGGCAGCCCGCCTGTGCCGTACGTGTACAACAACGAGGAGCGGCTTTCGCAGAAGGCCCGACACCTGAACGTCTCGACCAACATCGGCCCTGCCCGCGCTTGGCGCGCGCCGAACCACCCGCAGGCGGCAGTCCTGACGATGTGTCCCATGGAGGACCTGGCGGCGGAGCTGGACATGGACCCGGTCGAGTTCTTCAAGAAGAACGCCGACCTGACCGCCCGGCCGGAGGTCTACCGTTACGAGATCGACAAGTGCGCAGACATGATCGACTGGAAGGCCAACTGGCACAAGCGCGGCGATTCGGGCCCGGGCCCCGTCAAGCGCGGCTTGGGGCTTTCGCTGCACACTTGGGGCGGACGGCCCCACGACTCGACATGCGAAGTGCGCATCCAGCCCGACGGCGGCGTCTCGGTGAACCTGGCCAGCCAGGACCTTGGAGTGGGAACTTACACGACGCTCTCAGTGGTCGCTGCGGAGACCTTCGGCCTGCAGATCCCGGACATCAAGGTGAACATCGGCAGTTCGCGGCTTCCCATCTCGGGGGCCTCGGGCGGGTCGACCACTGTCGGCGGAACCTCCGCATCGACGCGGAGGGCGGCGGTCAACGCTCTAGAAGAGCTCAAGGGCGTAGTCGCCGATGCGCTCGAGGTGGACGCATCGGATCTGGTGGCCGAGGACGGCAAGGTATTCGCCAAGTCCGACCCATCCAAGTCCTTGAGCTGGACGGACGCTTGCCGCAAGCTGGGCAACCGCACGATCACGGGGCAGGGCAAGCAGCCCGACCGTGAGGGCGGCAAGCTCAACGATTCCGGCGTGGGCGGCGTCCAGATGGCGGACGTCTCGGTCGACGTCGAGACGGGCATCGTGACGATCAACAAGATCGCTGCGGTCCAGGACGTCGGCTTGGTGATTTGCCTCGAACAGTGCGAGAGCCAAGTGTACGGGGCCGTCATCCAAGGCATCGCCTGGGCGCTGTACGAGGAGGCGATCTACGATCAGACCACCGGCAAGATGCTGAACCCGGACATGGAGTTCTACAAGCTCCCGGGCGCCGCCGACATCGGCGAGCTCGAGGTCCACATGGTGCAGAACAAGTATGACGATCGAGGCGTGATCGGCATCGGCGAGCCGCCGGCCATCTCGCCTGGGGCAGCCATTTCGAACGCCGTGGCGAACGCGATCGGCGTGCGAGTTCCGACACTGCCGCTGACTCCGGACCGCGTGCTGGAAGCGCTCGCGAACGCTTAGGGGAGGCCATCAATCATGCAGAACTTCGAATACATCGCACCGACCGAAGCTCTCTCGGCTGTCCAGGCCTTGAGCCCGGACGCGGGGGTCACGGCCGTGCTGGCGGGCGGGACGGACCTGCTCAGCCTCATGAAGGAGAGGATCGAGACACCCTCGCGCGTCGTCAGCCTGCGTAACGTGCGGGCGCTGCGCGGCATCTCGAAGAAGGGCGGCGGGCTGCGGATCGGCGCCATGGCGACCGTGCAGGAGCTGCTCGACTCTAACGCAGCGGCAGGGTACAAGTCGCTGATGCAGGCTGCGAGCGGAATCACGGCCCCGCAAGTGCGCGCAATGGGCACGGTGGCTGGCGACCTCTTGCAGCGCCCGCGGTGCTGGTACTACCGAAACGGATACGGGCTGCTCGCCACACACGAGGGCGAGTCGCTGGTCCCGAGCGGCGAGAACCGTTACCACGCGATCTTGGGCAACAAGGGCCCAGCCTACTTCGTGAACGCCTCCAGCCTGGCGCCAGCCCTGATCTCACTCGGCGCACGGGCAACCGTGGCAGGGCCGGACGGCGAGCGCACGGTCGACGTGGCCGACCTGTTCCAGATTCCATCGTCGGAGTCGGAGCGCGAGAACACGCTGAGCCCGAACGAGATCGTGACTGAGGTCACGGTTCCGGGAGGCACCTCCGGGTGGAAGACGGCTACCTACGAGGTTCGGCAGCGGCAGTTGCTGGATTGGCCATTCGCGACGGCTTCGGTAGCGGTTCGTGTGCGCGGCGGGAAGATCGCGGACGCCCGCGTCGTTCTGGGGCACGTTGCGCCGATTCCGTGGCGCTCTTCGGAGGCCGAGGCGGCCCTGAAGGGCCAAGCCCCTGGCGAAGCCGCCGGCGCGGCAGCCGGCAAGGCGGCAGTCGCAGCCGCAACACCGCTGAGCGGCAACAAGGCAAAGGTACAGCTGGCCTCCATAGCGGTGAAGCGCGCGGTGGCAATGGCCAGCTAGCAGTCGCTGGCGCTGCCTATGTCGGCGCCAGGCCCACGGGCCGCTGGGATGGCCTTGGCCGTCCCGGTGGCCC
>JAJDWM010000020.1 GCA_022825595.1 Bryobacterales bacterium
AAGCGACAGCGTGCGCTCTGCGCTGAATCCGTAGAGCCTGTTGGCATGCCTCTGGAGCTCGGTCAGGTCGTAGAGCAGCGGCGGCGGCTTGCGGCGGCGGCTCTTCTGCACGGACTGGACATCGGCCCGCCCGGACTTGGCGCGCTCAAGGACCTGCCGCGCCGCCTCACCATCCGCCGGCAGCCGCTTCTGGCGCTTCCCTCGCTCAAGCCTGAAATACACACCGCTGTAGCGCTGGCCATCTCCGGCCTCGAAGTCGGCGTGCACCTCCAAGTAGTCTTCGGGCACGAAGTCCCGGATGGCCTTCTCGCGCTCAACCAGCATGGCCAAGGTGGGTGTCTGGACGCGCCCCACCGACAACACGCGGGACTCTTCGGACGGCCGCGCGCCGAGGGTGTAGAGCCGGGTGAGGTTGAGCCCGACCAGCCAGTCCGCTCGCTCGCGGCCGCGAGCGGCGTCCGCCAGTCCGTCGAATTCGCTAGAGGGCCGCAGGCGGCTGAAGCCATCGCGGATCGCCGCGGGCGTCAGGGACGAGATCCACAAACGGTCCACAGGCTTGGAAGACCCGGACAGGTCGTAGATCTGGCGGAAGATGAGCTCGCCCTCACGACCCGCGTCCGTCGCGCAGACGACCCGCGCGACCTTTCTGCTGTTCAGGATCTCCTTGACGATGCCGAACTGGTCCGCGCGCTCTTCGTCAACGCGAAGCGGCCATTCCCCGGGCAGCATCGGCAACGAGTCGCGCCGCCAGAAGCGCCAGCCGGGATCGATCTCGTGGGGCTCGGCAAGCCGCACTAGGTGCCCGACAGCCCACGTGACGACCCACTCTGCGCTGGAGAAGTAGCCCTTGCCGCGCGTGCGAGCCCCGAGCGCGTTGGCGATATCGCGGGCGACGGAAGGTTTCTCGGCAACTATCGCGCACTTGCCTCCCGTCCGGTGAGCCATCGGTGCTGGATTCCAGTGTACTCAGCAGGTCCGTATCTGCTGCGGGCCGTGCCCCTCGCGGGCCAGTTCCGGTTGGCCCGCAGCGCGGCTGCAATCGAAGGACGGCCGACAGCATGCACTGCCGATTAGAATCGAATCCCACCCGGGCCGGCCGGCCCGTATCGTGGTTTCGACATGCAGCGCCTTGCCGAGGGAATCCTATGCGGGGATCTGCGGGCCTTGGCCCGCGGCCTGAGCATCGTGGAGAACCGCCTGCCTGGAGGTGCGGAGCTCTTGGCTGCCGTCCACCCGGCCAGGCGCAAGGCTCTGCGTATCGGAGTCACCGGGCCACCGGGCGTGGGCAAGAGCACGCTGGTCGACCGCCTCGCAGCCGAGCTGCGCAGCGCCGGCGAGACGGTTGGTGTGCTGGCCGTCGACCCGAGCAGCCCGTTCACAGGGGGTGCTGTGCTCGGAGACCGCGTACGCATGCAGCGCCACCACCGGGATGACGGAGTCTTCATCCGCTCAATGGCATCGCGGGGCCAGCTGGGAGGCCTCGCTCCGGCCGTGGACGACGGCCTTGCGCTGCTCGAGGCGGCCGGGCTGCGGTCGGTGGTGATCGAGACGGCCGGCGTTGGGCAAAGCGAAGTGGACATCGTCCAGCTGGCCGGCACGGTCGCCGTCGTGCTGGCCCCATCAATGGGCGACGACATCCAAGCAGCTAAGGCGGGGATTATGGAAATTGCCGACCTGTTTGTCCTCAACAAGGCCGACCAGCCGGGGGCCGACGAGCTTGAGCGCCAGATTCTCGCGATGATCTCGCTGATTCCGGATGGGCAGCCGCGGCCCCCGATCCTGCGCACGTGTGCGCTGAGCGGCGAGGGGGTCGTCGAGCTGTTGGCCGCAGTGCGCAGCGCCCCGGCGAGGCAGCCCGAGGCGCTATATTGGAGGCGCTTCCTGCAAGAGCGGCTCGGGCGCGAGGTTGAAGACTGGCTCGCTTCAGATTCCGGCATTGACCTGGAAGGGGCCGCCGAGCAGATCGCGGCCGGCGCGCTGAACCCGTACGTCTTCGTGCGTGAGACCGCGCAGAGTCTGCGGACCCGGTGGTTGCCATGAAGATTGACCATGTCGGCATTGCCGTGCGGTGCATCGACGAGGCATTGGAGGTTTACCGCGACGCCGCCGGGTGCGAGCCGGCCCATCGGGGAGTGGTCGAGCACGAGGGCGTCGAGGTGGCCATGCTTCCCGCGGGCGACAGCCGTATCGAGCTGTTGCAGCCGACAAGTCCGGAATCGCCCGTGGCACGTTTCTTGGAGCGTCGTGGCGAGGGGATGCACCACTTGGCCTTGCTGGTGGCAGACCTGGACAGTGCAATCGGTTCCCTCAGGGCGGCCGGACGAGTGCTCGTCGGAAACGGCGCGCAGATCGGCGCCGAGGGATACCGCTACGTGTTCGTCCATCCCAAGCACGCCGGAGGCGTGCTGCTGGAATTAGTAGAGCGAAGCTGACCTTTTACATCAGGACCAGAAACGGTGCTCGCATCAAGCCGAACAGTCGAACGACTCCAAGCGGAAAACCGACGCCTCCGCGCGGCGCTGGAGGAGCTGTCGATCCTGAATGAGGTCTCGACAGCGGTGTCCTCGGCCTCTTCGCTCGACGCCACAGTTGACCTGATCGTCCGCAAGTGTGTCAAGCACCTCAAGGTTCAGCAAGGCGCCCTGCTGCTGCTCGACAAGCCCGAGGCCGGGGCTGCGCTCAAGACGATGGTCCGCAAGGTCGACCGCGAGTCGGCCATGGCGATGCCGATGCGCCTCGGCGACCAGATCACGGGGTGGATGCTCAAGAACCAGAAGCCCCTCGTGGTCAACGATCTAACCTCTGACGCTCGCTTCCGCGCCGGGACCGGAGAAGACGGGATCCGCTCCCTGCTGTGCGTTCCGATGGTCCTGAAGGGAAGGCTGATCGGCGTGCTCACGGTGTTCAACAAGGACGGCCAGGCGGGCTTCAGCAGCGGGGACCAGCGTCTGCTCAGCATCATTGCCACCCAGTCGGCACAGGTCGTCGAGAATGCGCGCCTTATCGAGGAGGAGAAGGCGCTTGTGCTGCTGCAGGAGGAACTCCGCCTGGCGAGGGACATCCAGAGAAAGCTCCTCCCTACTAAAGCGCCCGCGCGGTCCGGATATAGCATCTCGGGACTCTCGGAGCCTGCCAAGCGCGTGGGCGGGGACTACTACGACTTCCTCGACCTCGGGGATGGCCGCCTCGGGCTGTGCCTCGCTGACGTCTCCGGAAAGGGAATCACGGCGGCGCTGCTGATGTCGAACGTGCAGGCGACGGTCCGCAGCCAGAGCCGCCTGTCGCCTGATGTCAGCACGTGCGTCTCGCGATCCAACGACATGCTGCACGCCACCACGGACTCCGACAAGTTCGTGACCATGTTCTATGGAGTTCTGGACACTCGGACACACATGCTCGAGTACTGCAATGCGGGGCACAACCCCCCGATCGTGCTCCCGAACGGGCGACAGCCAGAGCTGCTGGGGACGGGCGGGCCGGTCTTGGGCGTTGTGCCAGGCTTCCCTTACGAGCGCGGTACGGCTCGACTGGAGCTGGGCCAGACCTTGGTTGTGTACAGCGACGGCTTCAGCGAAGCGATGAACCATCGCCTGGAGGAATTCGGGGAAAAGCGACTGTGGGCGGTCGCAGAAGCCGCCTCCGGCCTGTCTTCAGAACGTCTCGTGAGCGCGATACTCGCGGATGTGAGACGATTCTCGGGCGATGCGCCTCAAGGGGACGACATGACGATCATTGCTGTCCAGCGCTCGAAGGCCTGAGTGTCGCGGCGCGCCTGGCTGCAGCTTTAGCGATGCGCCGGCTGCGGCGCACGCAGTCCGGGATTCCGAGGCCGTCGTAGGCGTTGCCAGCCAAGTAAAGGCCCGCGTGCCTCGAGGCGGCAGAGGCGATCCGCTCAACGAGGGCGCGGTGGCCGACCGCATAGCAGGGCATTGTGCGGTGCCAGCGGTAGACTCTGCCTCGCGACGGGCCACCGACCAGTCCCATCCACTGCCGCAGCTCGCCGTGTGCCCTCGCCAGCAGGCGGCCTTGCGGCTCGCCCAGAACCGGGGCATCGGGAGGACCGGCGAGGTAGGCCCTCAGCAACACCCTGTCGGGGCCGGCCCGGCCAGCGAACTTCGTGTTGACCCAAGTGCAGGCAGCGACTGAGGCTCGCTCGGCTCGCGGCACCAAGAGGCCGAACCCATCTAGCGGGTGCGTGAAGCTCCGCGCCCTATAGACCAGACCGGCCACCACCGAGGACGTGTAGCCGACACGGCCCACTAGCCGCGCCAAGTCTGGGTCGGCGGATTCCAGGACCGGGACTGCGTCGCAGGCAGGGACCGCCAGGATCACAGTGTGCGAATCGAGGCGCCCGCCGGCCAGGTTCAGCGTCCAGCTCTCCCCGGACCGGCGGAGCCCGACAGCTTCGTCCCGGACGAACCGGCACGCCGGCTCCAGTGCTCTCCGCAGCGTTCTGACCAATACACCCATCCCTCCCTTGAGGGTCTGGAAGAGGGGGGGTGCCGGGCGCTGCTCGCGACTCTTGAACAGGCCCTTGAGAACGCTGCCGTGGCGTCGCTCGTAGGCGACCAGCTTGGGGAGGATGACGTCGGCAGAAAGGTCCTCGGGCGACGATCCGTATACCCCAGCTAGCAGCGGCTGAGCCAGCCTCTCGACCGCAACCTGGCCGAAGTGGTCGCGCACGAAGTCCGCCACGGAACGTTCGGCC
>JAJDWM010000585.1 GCA_022825595.1 Bryobacterales bacterium
CGCGCCGGTCGTTCAGCGGGCGTTCTGGTGCACGCTGGAGGGCGTTGTTGCCATTGCACTGCTGCTCGGCGGCGGCCTTATAGCGTTGCAGGCCGCTGTCATCGCGACCGGTTTTCCAATCGCGCTGGCCCTTGTTGCGATGTGCTACAGCACTTGGCGCGGCCTGCGGACTCTCGTAGCCTGAGCGTCATCAAACACCGATTCGGAGCCGGCCGTCTGGGATCGCCCGCTGCTCGTCCACTGACGGCTGGGGTGGTCCAGGACTGTCACTGGAAGAACCAAGAGTCGCGCGAAGAGGGGCTGCTGCAGGTATCCCGCCAGTTGGAGGATTCGCGGCAGCTGGCCGCGACGGGGCTGATGAGTGCCGACCTCGAGGAACTGGACCACCAGAGGGGCGCACCGGGCGGCGGGCCGACCAGCTGTGGCGATTGCTGTTGAAGGGCGAGAAGATCTCGCACGAACAGAAGGCGTTCTCGATCCACGAGGAACACACGCGCCGGGCGTAGACGGGCACGGAGGGCCGACCAGTGGAACGGGGAGTGGCAGTGGCGATCAAGGAGAGCGCGCAGCAGTTCGTGCTCGACTGGCCGTGCCTGTGGAACGAGCAGGACGTGGAAGTGACCACGGAGTTGGCGGAAGCGCTGAAGGTGCACTGGCCGAAGGTTGGCACTCTCAGATTCGACGCGGGCTTTGGACCGAAAAGCTCACCAGCAACGGCTCGACGTCCGGGTAAATCTGTCAAAGGACGGAGTCGGCGGAATCCGTGCTCGGAGCACGAAGCATGCAGCACTGCTCTCGGAACGGCGCCACCGCCTGTTACCTTGTAGCGCTCGCAGTCGGGCCCTCAGAGCCGCGAGTCCTTGAACGGCCATTGGGCTCGGCCGCGCAGCGGCGTTCAGGTCTCGACCGGCCGCCGCTACTCTCTTGTGATGAACTCGTCAGTGTTCATCAGAATCCGCCCGACGCCCATCCACGCCGCAATCTCGGCCTCGTCGACACCCGGCAGCGAAATCCCGGCCAGTCGCCCGGCATCGGTCGGGGACTGCGTGAGGAGGTCGCGCTGTCGGCGATAGGTCTCGAACAGGTGGGCGGTCTCCCGAAGGACCGGCGACCGACTGAGCGTCAACTGAAAGGCGTACTCTAGGCGTTCGTCCCAGTCACCCCGCTCCTCAGTAAGGATCCGCACGGCCAGCGCGCGTGCTGCCTCTAGAAACACCTCGTCATTCAGAAGATTCAGTGCCTGAAGGGGGGTGTTTGACCGGCGCCGGCGACTGGCGGTCCGGTTGGAGTCCGGAGCGTCGAAGATCATCATCTGCGGGAAGGGCGACGTTCGCCGGAAGAAGGTGTAAAGCCCTCGGCGGTACCGATCCGGACCTTGGCTCTCGGGCCATCGCTCCGTATCCCACTGATACGTGAGATCCGTAACTCCGTCGGGCAGAGGGGGAAACACGCTGGGCCCGCCGACCTCCGGCGCCAGCAGGCCACTCGCCGCCAGGGCGGAATCGCGGACAGCTTCTGATGTGAGGCGGAGCCGATTCTGGCGCGAGAGCAGAACATTGTCGGGATCCTGATCCGAGGAGTCTTCTCGGGTCCGGGACGACTGTCGGTAGGTGGCGGACATCACGATCAGCCTGTGTATGCGCTTGATTCTCCATCCCCCGTCCCGGAACTCCGAGGCCAGCCAGTCGAGCAGTTGGGGGTGGGACGGTTCGGCTCCCCGAGTTCCGAAGTCCTCGGATGTGAGCGTGAGACCGCGGCCGAAGAATGCCTGCCACATGCGATTGACGGCAACTCGCGCCGTCAGTGGATTGTCCTGCGACAGCATCCACTTCGCAAGGTCCAATCGGGTCTGGCGCGCTTCACCCTGTGGCGCCTCCAGGAAGGTCGGTGGCCCAGGCCTGACCTCGGCACCCTTGCGGTTCCACTGGCCGCGGAAGCGAAGAAACGTCGTGCCGGGGTCGCCCCGCTCGCGGATGATGCGCGCCCTGGTGAGTTGGGGGTACGCAGCCTTCAGCTGCTCGAGCTTCTTCCGCAGCTCCTTGAACTGCAGCTCCTCCGTACGTTCCTTCGAGACTACGGTGTGGTACCAGTCGATGAAGTAGTCGGTAAGCACCTCCTGCTCGTGGTAGGTACGAGTGCTTGGCTCCTTGTACAGGGTTTCCCATCCGCCGTCGGTCATTTGGTAGATGACGTCGTAGCAGAGGTCCCAGTCTGTTCGCTCTCCGGGACGAGCGGCGGCGATCTTCATCTGGCGTTCCCACTCGGGCTGGAGTTTCGGGACTCCGTACTCGTCGAGCAGTTCCTGCCTCTTTCGCCTGTACTCGGCACGGGACTGGAGGTAAGGCCCGACTTCACCCGGAATCGGCGCATCGATGTGCTCGTCCGTCACGTTGTCGAAGAATGCAAAGAACGAGTAGTAGTCCCGCTGCGTTATCGGGTCGTACTTGTGGTCATGGCACTGCGCACACTCGAGCGTCATCCCGAGCCAAGTGGACGCTACAGTATTGGCCCGGTCCAAGGTCTCTTCGAACCGGGACTGCTCATAGATCGTGCCGCCCTCCCGGTTTCTGAGGGTGTTGCGGTGGAACCCCAGTGCGGCCATCTGGCCGGGAGTCGGCCTAGGAAGCAGGTCAGCGGCCAACTGCAGGGTGGTGAACTCGTCGAAGGGCAGGTCGCTGTTCAAGGCGTCGATCACCCAGTTGCGCCAGCGCCATGCGTATGGCCGATCCAGATCCTGGGTGTAACCGTCCGAGTCGGCGTAGCGCGCAAGATCCAGCCAGTCGCGCGCCCACTTCTCGCCGTAGTGCTTGGAGTCCAGCAGACGGTTCACGGCGCGCCCATACGCCCCGGGGCGCGTGTCGTCGAGGAAGTCTCGCGCCTCCGATGTTGTCGGCGGCAGCCCGGTCAGGTCCAAGGTCACCCTCCGCAGCAGGGTCAACTTGGCCGCTTCTGGTGACGGCTGAAGGCCCTTAGCCTCGAGCCTGGCAAGAACGAATCGGTCGATCGGATTCCGCGCCCAGCCATCACGAGTAACATCGGGGACCGCCGGGTGCCGGATTGGCTGAAAGGCCCAGTGCTCCACCGATTCAGGCTCTCCCCCGATCCGCTCCTTCTGTTCCCACGCCGCTCCTTGGTCGATCCAAGCGCGCAGGATGGCGATCTCCTCCCGGCTCAGGCCCGGTCCGTCGGGCGGCATGCGGAAACCGTTCCGCAGGCTTGCCACCCGTTGGATCAGCAGGCTCTCCGAGCTGCGGTGCGGCACGATTGCCCTGCCGCTGTTGCCTCCTCGAAGCGCGGCGCGCGGCTCATCCAGTCGCAGCCCATTCGACGGAAGCGAGGCACCGTGACAGCCGACGCAGCGGTTCATGAGAATCGGTTCAACGTCCGCAGCGAACTCCACTTCCCGACTTGCCTTCACGGGCAAGCCCGGCTCTTCCGCGCCGTTCGCGAGCGGTGCCGGACCGGGCACAACCAGCAACAGGCCCAGCGGCAGCCACTGGCCGAGGCACCAATCGCGCCAGGAGCTGGCACTCAGCATCGGCACGGCTCCGACACTGCGCTCGCCGGACAGCTACAGGCTCCTGCCCAGTGCCCTAGACCGACCTGCGGCAGTCCGGACGGGCTCGCTCCAAGAGCGTGCCCCACCCTTGTCTTCAGACAGCGCCACGGATTCCTCGAGGGGCGCATGAATCGAGTACCCACAACAGTTCCGCAGTCGAGCGACCCTAGAAGATCAGCTTAAGCCCCATTTGTGCGATTCGCGCGTCTTGTTGGACGCTGCGATACACACCGAACCGCGATGCCGGGTCGAGGCTGAACTGGTCCCCGGGGAACGGACCGAACTGGGTGTGGTTCAGCAGGTTGAAGAATTCCCCACGAATCTGCGCAGTCACCCTCTCGCTGATCCGGAGGTTCTTGAACAGGGAGAAGTCCACATTGTTCAGCCCCGCACCGCGCAGGATGTTGCGCCCGCTGTTTCCGAACGTCCCCTCGGTCGGTTGGGCGAACGCGAACCGGTTGAAGACGCGGCTCGGATCCTCCGCGTCACGAGTGTGGGGATCGCCGACGAGGTTTGCCCGCGGGAAGAAGCTGCTCCTGGTCCCGGAGACGTCCCTGGCCTTGATGCTGAACGGGAAACCGGACTGCACCTGATAGATCGTGTTGATCTGCCAGCCGCCCAGGATTCCGTCGGCGACGGCACTCAGGGAGGACCCGAAGCGCTTCCCGCGCCCGAACGGGATCTCCCAGATTCCGCTGAGCACAAAGCGATGCGTGACGTCGTACGAGTTGGGACCGTAGTCGGCCCGCAGGTTGTAGACGTCCTGACGCCCAAGGCAGGCATCGGTGCCCACAGAGCAGGCGCTCGAAGCCAAGCTTAGGCCCTTGCTCCAAGTGTGGTGGGCATTCAGGTAGAAGCCGTCGCTGAACCGCTTCTCGAGCCGCACGAAACCGGCGTGATAGTTCGAAATCCCTTCCGTCCTGTCGATGAGGATGAAGGCGAAGTTGTGGTATGGGAAGAAGACTTCCGGATCGGGACCGCCACGGACGAGCTTGCCCTGCGAAATGACGCTGCGTGTCGCGAGCTTGGTCGACTTGGATCCGAGATAGCCCAGTTCCAGAGCCCAATTCCGGCCAAGCTCCCGCTGGAGATTGAAGTTCCACTGCTGAACATACGGAGTGCGGTTGCCGCGGTCCAAGCTGAGTGAAGACATCGAGCCAGCGATCGGAATGGGCGTGTCGGCCGTGGGGAACAGGTTCTCGAAGTCGATGGGCTGCTCCAAAGAGGCGTTGACTGCCGAGGTCTTCTGCCAAGGGGCGTTCAACACCGAGAATATG
>JAJDWM010000742.1 GCA_022825595.1 Bryobacterales bacterium
ACTGTAAATATCCCGCATCTCAGATGCGGGATATTTACAGTGCTCTTAAAAGGTGTCAAGAATTTTCTCGATTTTAAGATGCGTGATAATGGCATCTCTGTGGCCGTAATCTCTTTCGGCAGCAGCGATTTCCGGCGCCTAGTCGAAGGACCGCTTAACAGGAGATCAGTATGCAGAACGTTGTGGTTGTTGGCATCCTTTCAACTGCAACGCGATAAGGGGTCCGGCGGACTCCAACGAGGTTGGCAAGGAGCACATCGTCTCCTAAAGCAGCTTCAAGAGCTGTCAGGTCGAGCGTTCCGTCTTAATCGACGGGAATGGTCTCGACGGTAAAGCCTTGCCTCGCGGCAATGGCGTGAGAGGCAGCAAGGACACATTTGCGCTCTACCGCACTGACGAGCATCCGATTCGCTCCCGGAGGAGCGGGTCCGGTGAGTCTGAAGAGAGCGAGGTTGTTGGCCTCTTCCGAAAACGCGTACTGAAGGGCGGAGGACGTTCGCGTGGAACGGCTGTCGCGCGGATCCTTTGCCGTTCCGCGAGGCACCGGATGATCCGCTTGGGGATCTTGATATCTAACCCGTTCAAGCTAGAAATATAGATTGATTTCTGCGAAATGCAGGATATATTCATGCAAAATGCAAATATGCAACTGGATATCTAGCATGATCTTCGCTGAACCCGCCTTGTCGGCGGAAGACCACAAGGTTCTGGGAATACTGATGGATCAAAGGGTCCGGCTGAGGATCGCCACCCAGAACAACCCTCGCCGCTGGTATGGAACCCTCCGGAAGAGCACCCTGGCACGTGTGATCCAAGGATCGAATGCTATCGAGGGGTACAATGCGTCAATGGATGAGGCCATGGCGGCCGTCGAAGATGAGCCTCCGTTGGACGGAAGGACAGAGGCATGGGCTGCAATCAATGGGTACCGGGCCGCAATGACCTACATCATGCAGGCGGCAGAAGACCCCTATTTCGAATTCAACAAACAGTTCCTCAAGAGCCTGCATTTCATGATGACGCAGTTCGACCTGTCAGCGCATCCGGGAAAATGGAGACCGGGAACGGTGCGCGTCGTGAACGATGAGACCGGAGTGATCGTCTATGAAGCACCCGATGTTGATCATGTAGATCCTTTAGTCGGCGAGCTGGCGGAATACCTGGACAACCAAGACCACCAATCTGTCATAGTTGCTGCGGCAATGGCGCATCTGAACTTGGCAATGATCCACCCGTTCAAAGATGGCAACGGTAGGATGGCGCGGGCGCTACAAACCCTTGTTCTCGCGCGGGAAGGGGTCATACACCCTCTCTTTTCCAGCATTGAAGAGTGGCTAGGGCGCAATACTCAGGAATATTACAACATTCTCGGTGAGGTCGGGAAAGGTAGCTGGAACCCTTCTCACTCCGCACTTCCGTGGGTCAGGTTCTGCATCAAGGCTCACTATCAGCAAGCAAATACACTGATACGACGGTACGAGGAATATGAGTCCATCTTCGAAAGCGTAGAGAAGATAATTGCACGCGAGAAACTAACGGAAAGGATGACGATACCGTTATTCGATGCCGCGCTGGGCATTAGGGTGACCAATTCCAGATACCAAAAGGAGACCGAAGAAAGTCCCTACGTTGCCGGGCGTGATCTCAAGATCCTAACCGACTCCGAGATTCTCATTCCCCACGGAGAGAGACGAGGCCGATATTACACGGCTGGGACAGAACTCAGGGAAGCAAGAGAAACGGCACGACGCGATCGAACTGTTCTCGACCCCTATGAACTGCTTGAGGTTTCGGGAGCCGAGTCTCCCCCGCTGCCGGGGCTCTGATTGATCGAACGTCGCCCCTCCCGCGAATCCGCTTCCTCCGAGCCCGTCGTGGCATTGTCGACGATGGTTTCGGCAATCTGGTTGGGGTCGCGGGGTCTCTTCGGTCCAGCCATGTCCTGAACATGGCACATCGCCATGGAACGGCCAAGGTCGGCTCACGGGCGGGAACTTTCAAACTGGCCCTCTACCCCCGGCACCGGCAACTTGACCGGGGTATCGTCGGCGAACAGGGCTTGCCCTGCCAACACATGGCGCCCGACAGCATCGGCCAGGCCTTCGCCACCGTGCAAGGCTTGATCCGCCGCGTCGCGACGGTCTACAGATCCATGATGCCGGCAACGGCCTGACTGACCCTCTCGGCGGCGGCTCCGATGTGTCGCTCTCCGAGATGGGCATGGCGCAGGGTCATGCGGATGTTCGAATGCCCTAGCAGTCGGGCAACCACCAGCACCGGCGCGCCGTTCATCACCGCATGGCTCGCGCATGTGTGGCGCAAATCGTGCAGACGGACGCCCTCGAGGTCGGCGCGCTTGCGAATGCGGTCCCAGGACTCGTTGAGGTTGACGAGGCGCGTACCCTTCTTCTTGCCCGGGATGACCCAAGGATTGCCCGGCGTGCGGGAAAGGCCAGCGAACACCTCGGCCGCCTTGTGCGGCATCGGCACCATCCGCGCGCCGGCCCTGGAATCGCGCAAGCGCATCTGGCCGGTATCGAAGTTGAGGTCGTCCCACCGCAGACCGAGGATCTCGTTGCGCCGGCATCCGGTCAGCACCAGAAGATAGATCGCGACCGCCGCATGGGTGGACGCCAGGCGCTCGGCGGGCGCGGCCCTGAGCGCGTCGCCGAGCCGGGAGATCTCCTCGCGGGTGAGGAAGCGCTCGTGCTTCTCCACCTTGAAGCAGGGCACGCTGCAGTCCGGATTGCTCCCGGAGGGACGCCAGCCCCACGCGTCCGCCAGATTGAACATTTTGACACACACCACGGGATATTCTCAAAACTCCATATAGCACTGATTTCATTTGTCTTTTTCGACTTCCCCAAATCAATCCTCTTTTCAGACAGCGTCCTGAGACCGGATCTTCGCGAAACCGGGCGTGGCCGGCTCCCGCATGCCGGTAAGCAGTCCGTCGCTGAGCGGGCAATTCATGCGCCACGCACCCCGCCCGGCGCCCGCGTGGGAACACGCTTACCGAAGCACGCCGCGCCGTCGCGGTCCCGATACCTCCAAGATTGGAGGATTTGAAGGCCTTTGGGCGTTCTTACGTTAACCACGGAAAACCGTCGCGGTCCGGGACCGACCGGTCCCGGCCCGGGCGGTGCAACAGGGGAGTGGATCGATGGGCTCGATTCCCCGTGGTCCGGCACCGTCTCGGCCGAATCCACGCTCCAGGGCGAGTGAGGGCCGGGAGCGCGTCGAGTTGCCCCGACAACCCCCAACCGATGCATGAGGAGCACTTCCATGTATTTGATACGTCTGACAAAAATCGCCGCCGCGTTCGGCTTCATCGCCTTCGTGCTCTTGACCGGAGGAAACGCGAATGCCCAGGTCGGTTGCTACGGAGGAGTAGGCTGGGAAGAGTTGTCGCGCGCCGTAAGCGCGATCGACGAGGTGGATGTCGAAGTCGAAAGTATTGAAGAGTACTACGTCAATTCTACGAAGGTACTCTCCGTACATTATTCGATCGATGACGAACACTCGTGCCTCGCGGACCATCGCAGCTGGGCCTGTGCGAAATTCGCGGTGGAGGGGATGGAAACAAGCGAGGTCTGCAGCAGCTCCGCCCCGACTCCCCAGGGGGGCTCGTTCCATACGGAATTTGAATTCAGTCGGACGTCCAGCGACGAAGGCGTAACCGTGCAAGTCAGGATCCGCTATTACGGAGCTGGAGGCGCCTACACTCCGTGGTCGCCGGAGTACAGTGCCGACGTACCCTTTGTCCCCTCCGCCTTCATGGACTTTTGGATTTAGTCGGACGTCCAGCGACGAAGGCGTGACTGTGCAAGTCAGGGTCCGTTATTACGATGCTCCGCCTGCGGGACATCCGCAAGACTTACCGGGTCGGCCCCGCGTCCCTGGACGTGCTGCGCGGGGTCGATCTGGAGGTGGACCGGGGCGACTTCGTCTCGGTCATGGGCGCATCGGGGTCGGGCAAGTCCACGCTGATGAA
>JAJDWM010000072.1 GCA_022825595.1 Bryobacterales bacterium
TGACGAATCTGGACCGCCTCCCTACCTCGCTACTCTGCAGGCCCCATACCGCATACATGCCTGGAATCGCATGCGACACCTGCACGATACCTACGGAACCAACGCCGTTAGACTCTGGGTTCTGGCACTCTCAAATCCAGGCGTGCTCTACAGCACTAATCCGTCCACGATGTCGACGTTCTTCGATGAGCTCGAAGCTGCCTGGCTTGAGTCCTCGGCACTCGTGCGTGACATCATTCGCGGCAACCGCCACATCGATCCGTCCTTGGCTGACGTCACGCGGAGACTCGCATCGCGCGGATTCGCGGACCGTCTCCGGGCCATCGCCGACAGCTCGACCTACCTGCCCATCGATCATTGGGCACCGGCAGCAACCGCGTATTCGTGCTGGACAGGAGGATATGTTTCCCCGTTCTTGGACCGGCTCGACGAATACCTGCCCACGAACCGATTTCTCCGGATTCCGATGTACTCGATGTCCACCGAGACTATAGAAACGATTCCTGAATTCCGACTCGGGGAGGTGGCTTTCCTTCCGATGGCCCCAGGCGTCTGCTGCGAGTTCCTGGACCATAGAGCTCCCCGTGAGCCAGGTTCGCTCCTGCCGCCACGGCAGCTTTCAGTCGGCGGTGTCTACGAGCTCGTCGTCAGTCACAGCCACGGCCTCCGACGGTACCTTACCGGCGACCTGTTCAGAGTCCGGAGGTTCGTCGCCAACCTGCCGGATCTCCAGTTCCTGCGGCGACGTGGCCTCACGTATTCGTTCACTGGCGAGAAGCTGACGGGTACGCAAGCCATGCTGGCGTACGATCTGCTCAGGTCAGAGTCTCCGGATAGGTTCGGCGACCTACCACTGACCTGCTTCCCCTCGAGACATCCCGCTAGGGGATTGCCGCACTATCGGATTGTCGCGGTCTATTCTGGCCGGGACGATCCCGGCCAGATTCCGGGCCTTGCACAGCGATTTGACGAGCTGCTGTGCGAATCGAACTCCGAGTACAGGGCCAAGCGGGCAAGTGGACGGCTGGGTCCAGTACGTCAAGAGAGTGCTTCCTTGCGAGCCTTGCGGGCGCACCTTGCTGACCGGCTAACCCCGGACGTGGATTCGCAATTCAAGCTGCTGCCGCTCTATCCCCGCCTGTGGGAAGAGGGGGACCTGCCTTGACCCTGACAGGGACCAACATCGCGGACCGTAGACTGACCGTGCCTCGGCATATTGGTCGGCCATGACAGCTTGGCCCCGCCCTCTCATCGGGCCAGCATGGTCTGAAGCTCCCGGAAGGACCGGAAGTCGCGACGGAGCAGGAGAAACCTACATCCTGCGGCCGACGCTCCGCACCCGTCGGTTTCCGCGCGGTCGCCTATGTGCAGCAGTTGCTCCGGCATCAGTTCAAGATCGGCAAGAATGCGCCGGAACGGCTCCGGCCTGGGCTTGAGCCACCCCATTCGCTCCCCGGAGTAGACGGCGTCGAAGTGTCGTGTCAGTCCAAGGCTGGCGAGCTTGTCCGCCGCTTCAAAGTCGGAGAATGCTACCTGCGCCCGGAACCGGGATCTGAGCGCTCGCAGGGCGTCATCGACACCTGGGCGGGCACCCACGGCCGCCATCGCAGGCAATAGCCATCTCCGCTCGACTGCCAGGCGTCTCTCGATGCGAGCGTCGTCCGGTTCGATGAGCCCCTTCTCGCGACGAACCCGTTCCATACGCTGGCGGAATCGGCGCAGGCACCCGGTCGCCCGCCGGGCCGACCGGCCATCACCGGACAGGGACGCAGCCAATACCCCGAGCCAGTATCGGACGGCGACCCTGCGGGCCGAATAGAGCGTACCGTCGACGTCCCAACTCAACGCTCGGACCGCACCAGTATCGAACCTCCGGGAGGGCATTCTGGCGAGGGCCTCGATGCTACTGTACCGACATGCGAGTCGTGGGCCCTCCGTCGCCCCGTTTCGATCCTGCCGTCGTTCGCAACCCTTCGTCGACCGGGGAAATGGACTGGTCCGGATTCAATTCCAGCTTCGATTGGTTGCTCCGCACGCACTGGCGGGAGGTGAATGCCCACGTCTCTTGCCCGTTTCCGAAGCGTCTGCTTCGGCTATGGCTGGCCTTCGTCCAACAGCGGCGCAACGCGATCCTCGATTTTGAGGGCAAGCTGCGCACGCTCTGGCGCCTGAGGCTTCCACCGAACCCGAGCATCGTGCAGTTCGGAGCCGAAGCAGGTTGGGAGGCGGCCCTTGTCCAGGCGCTCTACGGCAACCAGGGGAGAGCGTTGCTCATCGACAGCGACCCCATGGCATATCAGCGCTTCATGACGGCGCCCCGGCATGTCCGCGTTCGCGCTCCCAAGGGAAGTGGACGGCGGTGGATTGACGTCTACCGCGACCCTGCACGATTCGAGTACTCGCGGGACGACTTCTTCAAGATGGAACCTCCCGGATCCTTCGATGTGGGCCTGGACTGGGGCTTGATAGAGCACTACGACGATCGGGGAAAGCAGTCCTTGATTGCTCTCTTCCGCAGGTTCCTGAAGACTGAGGGAATCCAAGTCTCGTCGTGTCCCAGGGACCGTGTCTCTGTTCGATTGTTCTACGCCGCCTTCTCCGACGAACTGAACTTTGGGTACCGCGAGCTGATGAAGCTGCACGAACTCGCCGCACACATCCGGCGTGCCGGCTGCCACATCACGTCGCAGCACCGGCTGGCCGCCCATAACGTGGTGGCATATCGTTTCGCCTGACCCCTCGCCCGACCTGACCGGTGACCTGATGCCAAATGCCGAGGTGACCGATCCTCTTGCGACTGGTGATTCGGGCTGGGACGAAGCTGCGTGATAACGGTTCGTCCGGACACTCCAGCCGGCAGTTCAGCCCGACTCCCGACAGGCGCCGAGGCCGGCGGCGAGGCGGCGGATCCGTGCGACACCGTCGAGCAGCGGGCCCAATCGGTCGAGCCGCAGCGCCGTGGATCCATCCGACAGCGCGACCGCCGGGTTGTCGTGGACTTCTAGGAACACCCCGTCAACGCCGCATGCAGCACCGGCACGCGCCAGCGTCCCGATGAACTCCGGCTCACCCCCGCTCGAGCCTCCGGCGGATCCTGGAAGCTGGAGGCTGTGGGTCACATCCAGCACGACCGGGTATCCGAGCTTCTGCATGCGGGCAACGCCGCGGAAGTCCACAACCAGATTCCTGTAGCCGAAGCTGGAGCCGCGCTCGGTCAGGAGGATCCTTTCATTCCCCGTGGACGCGACCTTGTCGGCTGCGTGCCGCATGTCGTCGTGCGCTAGGAACTGGCCCTTCTTGATGTTCACCACGCGGCCCGTTCGGCCGGCAGCCGCCAGCAGGTCCGTCTGCCGGCACAGGAAAGCCGGTATCTGAAGGATGTCGCAGGTGTCCGCGGCGCGTCCTGCTTGGTTGGGATGGTGAATGTCGGTCAGCACCGGCAGTCCGGTCGCTGCGCGAACCTCTCCGAGAATCTCTAGGCCACGCCGCAGTCCCGGTCCCCTGTAGGAGGTCACGCTTGTGCGGTTGGCCTTGTCAAAGGATGCCTTGAACGCGGCGGCCACACCTGCCGACTTGGCGGCCTCGGCGACCGCATTTCCCATGGCGACCGCGTGGTCCCGCGACTCGATCACGCACGGTCCGCAGATCGCGAACGGCCTTTCTGCCGTGAGGAGCGCTGATGCTCGATCGTCCATCGCAGGTATCCGGTTCAATTCACCGACGCTCGACCCAGCATAGGGCAGGCCTGCCAGGCCGAGGATGCAGGGGTGTTCGGTCTACCGGGCCCCGCCGCTTGAGACGCGGCCCAACAGGGCCAGCAGCTCGGATTGGATCCGCACAGAGGACTGCGGCTCTACCCGGCTCGTGCCCAGCCATGTCTCGTAGCCGCCGACTTCGTGCTGCTCCGGAGTCGGCAGGTAGCCTTCCGCCCCGTTCGCGAGGGAAATGGTGAATGTCGGCTTGAGCGGGCTGAGCTGCTTGATCGCGAGCCCCGTCTCGGTGAACGTCTCGAACGGAAGCGCCGCGATCCCCACGGGACCGATCCTGATGGCCTGCAGGACGACCGATACACTCCCGGGCCCCCGGTGCAGGTCGACGGCCCGCTGGGCATAGACGCGCTGCCGCACTGTCGAGTCGGCCGGGGGGTCGGCCAACAGGCGCAACGACCGATCGAGGATTTCGGGTGGAGGCTTCCTGCGGGCGAGCTGCACCTCAGACTCCTCCATGGCGACATCCACTTGGCGCTGGTGCTCCAGGTCCTTGCAGGCCTCAGTGACCACATCTGCGAGCTTGGACGCGACCAGACGAATCTGTTCGAACGGCTCTCGGCGGGCGCGGGATTGCGCGAAGTTGAGGTTGTTGACGTCGGCGCTCGTGCCGTTAGAGAGTATTGCCACGAAACCATCGTCCTGCCCGATGCGGTCCTCTATCAGCCGTGCGAACTCACCGAAATAGTCGGCCGAGACCTGTCCCGCAGGAACTCCGCCCACGTAGTGGAGAGAGTAATTGGTCAGCAGGGCTATGGGCCTGCCCGTGGCCGAGCGGATGGACAGCACTGCCACTTCCGAGTCCACCGGCCCCGCCGGCCGAACAAGGCCGGGATTCTCAAAGCCGGGGTTCATGCGCACCTTGTCCGTAGTCCCGCCGAAGGGGTCTGGTGGGACGCTGCCTTCCTTCATGAACCATCGCCGATTGAAGACCTCGTCCGGAAGCGCGGTCGTCGCCCACCCGACCTCGGCCGGCTCCAATCTGGAAAGGCTGTCAGCGATGGCCGTCGCGATGCCTTCTACGAGTCGCTCGACATACGCTGTCTCGCTCTTGAGGTCGGGTTGTCCTTCCAAGCCCCTGAGGCCGGCTCCGGGGGCCGAAGGCGGCGCGCTGTGGGTGTGGGTTGCCGAGACGAGGATGCGGCTCGCATCCAGCCCAGTGTCCTCAGCCACGCGCTGCTTTGCCCGGTCAACGGTCTCCCGGGGGATGTAGCAGCTGTCTACAACAGCGATCGCGACCGTCGAATCGCCGCTTCGCAGGGCGATGGCCCGAGCGTGGAGGGGATCGTGGGCGCTCTCGGCCGGACGGTACCGGAACGATCCAATCATCGGGAGCGGCCATTGCAGCGGCGTGATGTCAACGGAGGCGGCACCGGCGAGAACTCCGTCGGGCGGGCCGACGACGCATGCTCCGAACCCCAACTGTAGGATGGCCGGGACGAGAGTGAGCAGTCCCACAGTCCTTGCCGCGTCGACGCCTCGATTGGTGTTGTTGGTCATCTAACGGGCTCCAGTCTAACCTTGCTCTCCAGAGGTGGTCCACAGTGCGATGGTCGGCCCGTTGGGTCCGTAGTCTAGCCGACGCCTCTAGTGGCCCTTTGGGATGGACGTTCTTGAGTCCGCCCACTCCGGGATCGGGTAAGAAAGGCAGGCCAAGCGCCTTTACCAGCCGTTGAGCCTCGTTCGTGTCCGGTCGAATTGTGCCACGTTGTCTCCCTTCCGGGCTTCCGCGCAGCTTCCGAACATTGATCTGTCCCCCAACCCGACCGGGCGAAGCGATCCCTCGCGACTGTCTTGCTGTCTCGGCTGTACGATTGGGTCATGAGACTCGGACGACGGCAGATCCTGTCACTTGCCGCCCTCCCTGCGTTGGCACTGCGCGCGGGAGCCCAGCGTCGGAAGCCGGTATTCAGGACGAATCCCTTCACGCTCGGAGTGGCGTCGGGCGATCCCGGCACAGAAGGGTTCGTCCTGTGGACCCGCTTGGCCCCCGAACCACTTCGGGGCGGAGGCCTCGGTGCTGAGGAGATCGACGTGCGGTGGGAGGTTGCAGAGGACGAGGCCTTCCGTCGGATTGTCCGATCTGGGACGGCGGTTGCCGATCCGCGGCTCGCGCACTCCGTCCACGTAGAGGTCGACGGCTTGCGCCCTGACCGCTGGTACTGGTACCGATTCTTCGCCGGCGACGACGGGAGCGGAGTCGGCAGGGCACGCACGACCCCGGCCCCCAGCGCTGTCTCCCCACACCTCTCGTTCGCGTTCGCTTCGTGCCAGCACTATGAGACCGGCTATTACACGGCCTACGAACACATGGCGGCGGAGGCTCCGGACCTAGTGTTCCATCTGGGCGACTACATCTACGAGGGGCGGTCCAACCCGCGCGTCCGCGCGCACTTAGGCGGGGAGCTCCGGAGCCTCGGCGATTACCGTGAACGCTACGCGCTTTACCGCACCGACGCGGATCTTCAGGCTGCCCACGCCAGCTGCCCTTGGGTGGTTACGTGGGACGACCACGAGGTCGACAACAACTACGCCGCGGAGGTCTCTGAACAGCCGGATGTGATGCGCGAAGAGTTCTTGGAGCGGCGGGCTTCAGCCTATCAGGCGTACTACGAGCACATGCCGTTGCGGGCTGCCCAGATCCCCAAAGGTTCGTCCATGCGTCTGTACCGTCGTCTGGACTTCGGCGGGCTGGCCCAGTTTGCGGTCCTAGACACGCGCCAGCACCGCAGTGACCAGCCCTGCGGCGACCGCACGAAGCCGCCATGCGACGGCATGTCTGAACCGAGCGCCACTCTCTTGGGCAGTGCCCAAAGAGACTGGCTCTTCTCTAATCTGCGAGGCTCCTCGGCCATCTGGAACGTGATCCCGCAGCAAGTGATGGTTGCCCGGGTGGACCGCTCGCCGGGCGACGACGTGACCTACAGCATGGACCAGTGGGCGGGATACGAAGCCGCCCGGGTGGACCTCTTGCAGTTTCTTGACGAGAGCCGCGTGCGGAATCCGATCGTTCTGACGGGCGACATCCACAGCAATTGGGTCAACGATCTGGTAGTGGACTTCGACGACCCCGAATCCCGCCCTGTGGCGACTGAATTCGTCGGAACATCGATCAGTTCCGGCGGCGATGGCGGTCCGAACACAACCTATGGCGAGGGCGTGATGCGCGAGAACCCGTTCGTGAAACTGCACAACGCCCAGCGCGGCTATGTTCTGTGCGACGTGACTCGGGACCGTTTCACGGCGCGGTATAGGGTCCTCGAGTCCGTGACCCGGCGGGGAGCCGAGCGGGAGACGCTCGCCGAATTTGCCGTTCAGGACGGCAGGCCCGGAGCGCAGCCCGCTTGAGCCAGCCACTCCAGCCGGAAGTCCCCGAAGCCGGCCGGGCGAGTCCACGGATACCTTGGGGCTGGCCAAGAAGTTGAGCGCCGAGCTGGAACGCTGAACGTCCACGGTCGTCCCGATCGGGGCTGGCCGGCCCTCCCTCCCTGTACGGTTCGACAGCTTGGCTTCTGGAATATACTCTTGCCATGACTCGACGGAGATTCGCAGCGGCCTCGGGGATCACGGCTCTCGCGGCCCGAAACGTCCAGGGCGCGAACGACCGGATCGGGATAGGCATCCTTGGCTGTGGCCAGCGGAACCTCCTAGGACAAGTGCTCGAGTTCCAAGGCCGGGCGAACGCGCAGGTGCGAGCTGTGTGCGACATCTGGCATCAGCATCGAGAGGCAGCCGCCGAACGCGTCCGGCAGGCCGGTTCGGCCTCCGTTGCAGCGCTGCACGACTACGACGACCTCTTGGCTCGTGGCGACATCGATGCCGTGGTGATTGGCACGCCCGATCACCAGCACTGCGCCCAGCTGATCGCAGCCGTCCGCGCCGGTAAGGATGCCTACGTGGAGAAGCCGCTCGCGATGGACCTCAAGGAACTGAGGAGAGCCCATGATGCGGTCAAGGCATCTGGCCGGGTCGTGCAGATGGGCACGCAGGTCCGGAGCTTCCCGACTTCCGTTGCGGCCAGGGCCTTCGTACAGGCCGGCGGCCTCGGGGACATTTTCAAGATCGAACAGGCCCGGAACTCGTTCAAGCCCTACTGGTACCGTTACGCCGAGCGTGCGATCGATCGGGGCGACACGGACTGGAAGCGGTTCCTGATGCACCGTCGGTCGCGTCCTTGGGACCCACAGCAGCACGCAGGGTGGTTCGGCTACCGGGACTTCTCGCAGGGGCCCCACTCGAACCTCGGCGTACACTTCTTTGATCTGGTCCACTTCGTCACCGGGTCTGGCCCACCCTCCCGTGCCGTGACCATGGCGGGCAGCTATCGCTGGAATCGCGACGGGTTCGACGTGCCGGACTCGGTCGAGACTACGCTTGAGTACCCGGACCAGGGCTTCTTGGTGCGCTACAGCTCGACGTTCGGCGTCCGAGGCAACAGCTTCCTGAAGTTCTTCGGCACCCGCGGCGAAATGGACGCGACCCGTTGGGGCGATCCGTTCGGCATCAGCGGCGCCACCGTGGAAGACGAGGACCGCGTTCGCGACGGGCAGGCCATCGCCGAAGTGGAAAGCACACCGCACATGCTCAACTTTCTGGAATGTGTCAGGTCCCGGGAGGAGCCCCACGCTCCGATTGAGGCCGGATACAACCATTCCGTGGCGGCGATTCTCGCCGACGAGAGCATGGTGCGGGGATGTCGCGTCGAATACGATCCGCAGAAACGGCGCATTCGGCCAGGATGATGCGATCGCTCAATCGATGCTCTTCGGCGGTCCGCGCCAGCCCGTCCCGACCTGATTCCGTGGCCTCCTTGATCCGCAAGGATGCTCTCGCGGCAGCGGCTGCCTTTCTCGTTCTGGCCACCGGTGCTGCCGCGCAGAGCACGCTCCCGCAAACGGAGCCCCTGGATTCCGAGGGTGACTTCGCAGTCGAGATGGTGGAAGGTATCCACCGGTACCTAGACCGGGCCCTCGGCAAGGCCCAAGCCGAGCGAGGACGATTCTGGAACGCGGACTTCTCGTCGTGGGAGGCCTACGAGCGTTCCGTAGACCCTAACCGGGATCGGCTCAAGACGATCTTGGGGCTGGTGGACCAACGGGTCGGAGACGCGTCCTTGGAGCTTGTCACAACGTTGGCCCGCCCGTCGAGGATTGCCGCCGGCCCCGGATACGTCGTCCACGAGGTGCGTTGGGAAGCGCTCCCAGGCGTCTATGGCGAAGGCTTGCTGCTGCAGCCCGAAGGATCTCCCTTCGCAAGGGTTGTGGCGATTCCCGACGCGTCGTGGACGCCTGAGTCGCTCGCGGGGCTGACCGGGGACTTGCCGCCTGGAGCCCAGTTCGCCCGCCGGCTCGCTGAGAGCGGCTGCCAGGTTGTCATTCCCGTGCTGATCGATCGCACGGCCCGCTGGAGCGGGCTGGATGGCTTCCGGCGGACGAATGTGCCCCACCGAGAGTTCCTCTACCGAATGAGCTACGAGCTCGGTAGGCACTTGATCGGCTATGAGGTCCAGAAGGTCGTGTCGCTTGTCGACTATTTCGAGACAGCCGACCGCACCGGCTCTCGCGTGCCCACAGTCGTAATCGGATACGGCGAGGGAGGGCTGGTTGCGCTGTACGCCGCGGCTACCGACGTACGCATCGACACGGTCGCCGTGAGCGGGTACTTCCGGGGCCGGGCCGGCTTGTGGGAGGAGACCATCGATCGGAACGTTTGGGGCCTGTTGCTCGAGTTCGGTGACGCCGAGATCGCGTCGCTTGTGGCTCCGAGGACGCTCGTCGTCGAGGCCTCGATAGGGCCGCAAGTGCCGGGGCCCCCTCCGGCGCCAGACCCGGTCGCCGACCGTGCAGCGTCGGGCCGGCTGGACTCGCCCCCGCCAGAATCGGTTCTGCGCGAGCATGCGCGTACGCGTGGCGTGTACGAGAGGCTGGACGCGACTGACCGCCTGCACCTCGTCCAAGGAACGGACTTGCCAGGCGCCGACGGCACGTTGGCGGCGCTGATCGGTGCTTCTGCATTGCGTGCGGCGGGCCCGTTGCCGGTAATGGAGGGGCCGCTCCCGGACCCGGACCGTCGATTGCGCCGTCAATTCGATCAGATCGTTGCCTTCAACCACGGATTGGTGCGGGACGCGCCGCGTCGCAGGGCCGAGTTCTGGGCAAACGCATCGGCGGCGTCCGTCGAGGAATGGACGCAGTCCACGGCCTTCTACCGAGACTACGTTTGGGACGAGGTGATCGGGAGGCTGCCAGAGCCCGACGTTCCGCCCCGGCCCAAGTCTAGGCAGGCCTTTGACCACGCAGACTTCACCGGCTACGAGGTCGTGCTCGACGTCTGGGAAGACGTGTTCGCGTACGGGATCCTGCTAGTGCCCAAGGGCATCCGGACAGGGGAGCGCCGGCCCGTCGTAGTCGCCCAGCACGGCCTTGAAGGCCGGCCTACGGATTTAGCCGATCCCGCCCTCGACCACCGGGCCTACCATCGCTATGGAGCCCGGCTGGCGCAGGAGGGTTTCGTGGTGTATGCGCCCCAGAATCCCTACATCGGGCGCGACAGGTTCCGCCAGATCCAGCGCAAGGCGCATCCGCTGAAGCTGTCCCTGTTCTCATTTGTGCTGGGCCAGCACCAAAGGACCTTGGAGTGGCTCAGGAGCCTGCCGATCGTCGATCCCGAGCGGATCGGATTCTATGGCCTATCGTACGGGGGCAAGACCGCTGTAAGGGTGCCGCCGCTGCTGGAAGGATATGCCTTGTCGATCTGCTCGGCGGACTTCAACGAGTGGGTCTGGAAGAACACCAGTACGACCGACCGCTACAGCTACCTGTTCACGCAGGAGTACGACATGCTCGAATTCAACTTCGCAAACGTCGTCAACTACGCGGAGCTGGCGATGCTGATGGCCCCACGACCGTTCATGGTCGAGCGAGGACACTCGGACGGTGTTGCCCCTGACGAGTGGGTTGCGTACGAATTCGCGAAGGTGCGCCGCTTCTACAATCGGCTCGGGTTGGGGGACCGCGCAGAGATCGAGTTCTTCGACGGCCCCCACGAGATCCACGGGGTCGGCACGTTCCGCTTCCTACGCAAGCACTTGCGACTCGACTGACCGAAGCCGCGTTCTTCCCAAGGTGGCCTCCGGATCGGCGGCCGGATTCTCCAGCCGATTCAGGGTCGAGCCAGAGTGATCAGAATCGGCCCCCTGATGCCGAGAACAACGTGCAAGCTCACAGTGGTGGTTGCGAATCACCAACAAGAGACTCAGCTTCCCCTTGCGTGCAGCCCCAGCCATAGTGGGGAAAGCTCTTAGACCAGTCGGGGCCATCTCCCGCTCAATCGCCTCCATGAGCTGCGAGCTATCGACAAACTCCAGCTTCGTCCGGTCGCCGCGGTACTCCACCAATCGGACGTCGGTTGCTCCAAAGTGGTAGTGAAATTGGGAGTGACCGGCACTGGACAAGTTGTGTTTGGGTTTCTTGTACTTTCTGCGAGAGGGGCATGAGAGCGGAGAGGGCCGTCTGGAGCATGGTTGGCAGCCAAGGTCGGCTGCGCGTGGAAGCTAACGCTTGGTCAGAGATAACTCGCTAGGAGGAAAGTCTCGTGTCGGGAGCCACCGGTATGCCCAGTGCAACCCGCCTATCTCGCCAAGCGTCCCGCACACCGGCCTCGTGCGCTAGTTTCCAGCGCGCCCGCGTTCCAGACCGCTCCGTACGCCGAATCGCTGGAAAGTGTTTGGCTGCAGCAACCGAGCCCCGAGGGGCACTACAGAGCCGTTTTAGACGGTTGACCCCTGTGGGTGGGGTGTGATTCAGAGCTAGATGCGCCGATGTGAGACCGTAGCTCAAGGTTACGCTGGTCCTAAGTTGCCAGTTCCCGACACCGCCGCAGTCGGCGACTCCACCGCTCGGTCGCGTCCGGTCGTGCTCATCGCCGGAGCATCAGGCTACATCGGCGGGCGCCTGCTAAGGAGGCTGACGCAGGAAGGTGTCCGCGTTCGGGGCCTCACCCGCGAGCCCTCGAGCCTGCGGCACCGGATTCCGGCCACGGCTGAGATCTGTCGCGGGGACGCGCTTGACATCGAGTCCTTGCGGCTCGCACTGAAGGGAGTTCAGAGTGCCTATTACCTAGTCCACTCGATGGCAGCTGGAGCGCGTTTCCGCGAAATCGACCGCCAAGCCGCCGAGAACTTTGGCAGGGCCGCCCTCGAACGAGGAGTCCGTCGGATTATCTACCTCGGGGGATTGGGCAGCGGGCGGGAATTGTCGACCCACCTCGAGAGCCGGCACGAGGTTGGACGCTTGTTGCGAGCTTCCGGAGTCGTGACCCTTGAGTTTCGGGCCTCAATCATCCTAGGATCCGACAGCCTCTCCTTCGAGATGCTCCGAACGCTGGTAGACCGCCTCCCCGTCATGATCACCCCGCGGTGGACCCGCACGCTGGCGCAGCCGATCGCCGTCGAGGATGTTGTGTCGTACTTGGCTGCCGCGCTTGACTGGAAGGGGAACGACAGCGCGGTGTTCGAAATCGGGGGAGCGGACAGGGTCTCATATCTGGACCTGATGAGGGGCTACGCGCGCATTCGCGGTCTCCGTCGGCTGATCGTCCCAGTGCCTTGCCTGACTCCCCGTCTCTCCAGTCTGTGGCTGGGACTCGTCACTCCTGTCTATGCAAGGGTCGGTCGCCACCTCATCGAGGGGGTTAGGAATGAGACCGTTGTCACGAATCACCTCGCTTTGCGAACGTTTCCGGTCGACCCCATGACTGCGGTAGTTGCGATTCAACGGGCCTTGACGAACGAGGACCGAGAGTTTTCCGAGACTCGCTGGTCCGATGCATACCGGAATCCGGGTGTTGAGCGGAAGTGGGGTGGCGCTAGATTCGGGCGGCGAATCGTTGACTCTCGCACGACCGTCGTCAACCTGCCCGCCCGCAAGGTGTTCCCTCTCGTGGAGGCCGTCGGTGGAGACACGGGCTGGTACTACGGGAATTGGCTCTGGAGGCTGCGGGGCTTCCTTGACCTGCTTGTGGGTGGCGTTGGATCGCGGCGCGGACGCCGGCATCCGCGGAAGTTGATGCCTGGAGACACGGTCGATTTCTGGCGCGTGGAGCAAATCGAGACTGGCAGACGGCTGCGGCTGAGGGCTGAAATGCGGTTGCCGGGGAGGGCCTGGCTCGAGTTCGAGGTCGAACCGGA
>JAJDWM010000775.1 GCA_022825595.1 Bryobacterales bacterium
ATCCGCCAGTAGGCGTTCATGCGGATGCCGATGTCATCGCCGGAACGCGACAGAATGCGCAGTTCGTTTACGACGGAATCGACCGCTTCTAGGGCTCCGACCGAACGTTCGATCGAGGCCCGCAGGCTAGGCCTGGTCACCGCCCCGGTCAGGAACACGGCGCTCCCGTCCACCCGAAACGTCACCCAGTCGTAGATCCGGATCTGCCGCTGTCCCGCGATCAGCTGGCGCACCTGCTCCACCAGGCGCTGCTCCCGGTCCAGTGCAGCGGATGGCATCCCCGCCATAACCGCCAGCGACGCGGCGGCGGCGAGAGCCGCTGCGGCCGGTCTGAGCACGAACTGATGGTAGCGGATTCCGGCGGGATCCGTCCCCTAGCGGAAGGCCGTGCGCAGTTTCCTGAAGAATCCCCGGTCACTCGGACGCTCTGCGTCGAGCTCCTCGGAGAGCCGCTCGAAGAGCTCGCGCTGCCTCGCCGTCAGGCGCTTGGGGACCGTCACGGCGATGTGCGCGTACAGGTCGCCCCGCCCGCTGTGGCGCAAGCGCGTAACGCCCCGCCCGCGAAGGCGAAGGCGGTGTCCGTGCTGCGTGCCCGGCCGGACCGTGACTGTCTCGTCGCCCTCCAGCGTCTGGACGGTCACGTCGGCTCCGAGCGCTGCTTGTGCGATGTTGATCGGCACTACGCAGTGCAGGTCCACCCCGTCCCGCTCAAAGACCTCGTGAGGGCGCACGCTGAGCGAAACGTAGAGGTCACCCTTGGGGCCGCCATTGGTGCCGGCGTTACCCTCTCCTACGAGCCGTAGCTGAGTCCCCTCTTCCACTCCCGGGGGAATCTGGATCGTTCGCGGTCGGTGGACGGTCTGCATTCCCCTCCCGCCGCATTCGGGGCAAGGGTCGCGGATGACTTGGCCGTGTCCCCGGCAGCTCGGGCACGTGCGGCTGAAGGAGAAGAAGCCCTGATGCGTCTCGATCTGCCCCCTGCCACCGCAGCGTTCGCAGCGGGTTGGTCCCGTCCCCGGCGCCGCGCCCCCTCCGCCGCAGCGTTCGCAGCGCTCAAGACGTGGGATCCGGATCTCGCGGGAGGCCCCGAACACCGCGTCTTCGAAGCTGACCTCGAGCTCGAACTGAAGGTCGACGCCCCGTCTGCTGGAGGACCGTCTGCGGGCCGTCCCAAACAGGTCGCCGAAAATGTCGCCGAAGATATCCGTGAAGTTCCCCTGCCCGAAGCCCTCCGCGGAATTGAGGCCAGCGTGGCCGAAGCGGTCGTAGCGCTGGCGCTTCTCAGGGTCGCTGAGGACGCTGTAAGCCTCCGAGGCTTCCTTGAACTTCTCCTCGGCCTCCTTGGACCCCGGATTGCGGTCCGGGTGGTGTTTCATGGCGAGCTTGCGGTACGCTCGCTTGCACTCGGCCTCGCTGGCTCCGCGCTGCACGCCGAGCACATCGTAGTAGTCGCGCTTCTCCAACACCGTAGCCCGCCCCAGCGAATCCTTCAGGCCTACCCTTGGACGGCTACCTTCACCATCGAAGCTCGCAGCAGGCGGCCCTTGAACAGGTAGCCCTTCATATAGACATCCAGTATCTGCAGGTCTGCCTGTCCTTCACCGGCCGGCGCGCGGTCCACCGCGCAGTGGACGCTCGGGTCGAACGTCTCGTGCTGTTCGACCTCCGCCAAGCCTGCCCGCCGGAAGACTTCGAACATTCTCCTGTGGATCAGTTCAAGGCCTTCTCGGACCTCCTTGGAAACACCATCCGCACCGATCGCGCGCTCGAAATCGTCCGCAATCGGGAGCAGTGCCTCGATGGTCTCCGCGGCCGCAAAGCGCACGACTTCCCGCTTCTCTCTCTCCAGGCGCTTGCGGATGTTCTCGAAGTCCGCCTGCGACCGCAACAGCCTGTCACGCAGCTGCTCGCACTCTTCGAGCGCTGCGTCGCGCTGGGCCTCCAATTCGGCGGGATCAGGCCCGTTCTCCTCCGCTATGTCAGCGGTATCGGGCCCGGCCGCGGACTCTTCAGGCGTCGCGCCGCCCGCGCCTGCTTCCGGCTCTTTCTCGCCGATCTCCCTGCTTTCTGGCATCGCCGTTCTGCACACCTCAGCCTAGATCCAATCCTAGCAAAGGGCCGTATGTGCCAATCCGGCCCTGTTGATCGCTCGTGCGGGCCACGCTCCGGGACGGTCGGTCACTCCTCCTCGTCTTCTTCGACACCAGTGAACGGCTCAGCGAGGCCCTGCTCTCCGAACGCACGGATCACCGGGGAGGTGTCACCCGTGTCCAGGGCGCTCTGGTAGTGGCCGAGGGCAAGCTCGCGGTTGCCCAGCAAGTCCTGTATACGGCCCATGTATATGTGCGACATGGCTTGGATCCGCGTGTCCCCGCCGTCCTCGGTGGCCGCCGCAAAGTGTTCGAGCGCCAAGTCCGGATCGGCTTCGTCAAGGGCGATCCGGCCTAAGCCGTAGCTGGCTTGGAACCGGCCGGAGCCACCCTGTAAGACCACCCGTTGGTAGATTTCGCGCGCCCGCGAGAGTTCGTTCAGCTGCAGCAGCCCCTCGGCCGTCGAGAGTAGACGCTCGGTCTCGGAAACCTGTGGCCGGGCAGCCTGCCTGGGGCGGGGGCGCGCAGGCGCTTGGCGCTCTGCGAACTTCACCTGCTGGATCCTTGCCATCTCTTGGCGGACGTTGATGTCGCCCACGAGGGTCTCGTAGTACTTGCGGAAAGTCTCGGGCTGCGCTTCGTACTCGGCGAGCTTTTCGAAGAAGTACGGCGCGAGGATGAAGCCGTGTCTGGCGTGGTCGGCGATACGAGCTAGCTTGCGATCCTCGGCTTCGTACCGCATGCGCGTCTGGACGGCGTGCGCCAGAGACTTGGTCAGCAGCAGCTGGAAGTTGGACTTGTAGGACTCGTCCAAGGCTGGCGCATAGATGGCCATGCGGGAGAGCTGCTCCTTCCTCGCCACCAGCTCCGCATGGCGGATCGACATCCGGTCGAGGAGATGCAGCAGGTAGGCCGCGCGAATCTCCTCGCCCCGGACCTCTGAGGAAGAGTGCACGACAATCTTCACGTCTCCGCCATAGGAGCGCATATTGATGCTGCCCGGGGCTGCGAGAAGGTCGAAGTACACCCGGAAAGACCGCACCTCCGGGCTGGAAGCCGGGATACGCAGGTAGCCGTTCGTCTCGAAGACCGACTCGATGAGGGGCTCTTGGTAGCGCAGCATCGCGTCTTCGTAGGCGCCAGCGTATCGCTGCCACAGCCCTTCGACGTCCGCCACCTCGTAGAACTCCCGCAACAGCGACGAGAGGCCCCGAATGGGCCGTACATCAGTTGGCAGGTCTGTTGGCACCTCCGCCTTGAGGTCGAAGAAGGGAGCCTCTCCGCACATGAGCGCGAAGGAGATGTATTGCGACAAGTTGTGGTCCGGATCCGCCCGCTCGTGCTGCTCGTAGAACGTCCTCAGTCGCGAGCGCATGCCCGGATCCATGGATTCCAGGTCTCGGCGGACAGCCTTGCGGACCGGGCTGTCGGCCTCTGCCGAGAGGCCTTCGTCGTACCCTGCCAGGTTGATCGCCGTCATGACGACGAACAGGCGCTCGTCCGCAACGAGCTGGTCTCCCGGCTGCGCGGCGGACCGCGGGACCAGGGCCAGCGTGGCCGCCGCGCAGAATGCCCACAATGTCCTGACAGTCACGATTCCCAGTGTAGGCAACGCTCCCGGCGGGTATGGTAGGACCCGTTCCGGCAAGCCAGATCCCACGGGCCTGACCAATACAATGGTTCAATGTCCGCCGTGGCCCCGGCCGCGGCGATGGCTGGAAGCAGAGCCGCGCGCGCAATGCCCGCCCGAGCGAATGGCCCATTGCCGGCGCAGCCGACATTCGGAGACCTGTCTGCTTGGGGGCATGTCCAGCTGGCCAGGCACCCGCAGCGGCCGCACTCGCTGGACTACTTCCAGCGCATCTTGGCGGGCTTCTCAGAAGTCCACGGCGACCGTGCGTTCGGGGACGATCCCGCCATCGTGTGCGGATTCGGGTCTTTCCGGGGCCGCCAAGTGATGGCCATCGGCCAGCAGAAGGGCCGCAACACCGAGGAGAGGGTCCACCGGAACTTCGGCATGCCGCGGCCGGAAGGCTACCGCAAAGCCCTGCGGTGCATGAAGCTGGCGGAGAAGTTCGGGCGGCCGATCGTTACCCTGCTGGACACGCCCGGGGCTTACCCGGGAAAGGACGCTGAGGAGCGAGGGCAGGCCGAGGCCATCGCGCGCAACCTGCATGAGATGGCAAGCCTGCAGGTTCCGCTGGTAGCCGTCTGTATTGGCGAGGGGGGTAGTGGAGGCGCGTTGGCCTTGGGCGTCGGCAACCGGGTCCTGATGCTCGAGAACGCCATCTACAGCGTGATCTCGCCCGAGAGCTGCGCGGCGATCGTTTGGCGAGACTCGGGCAAGGCGGAGTTGGCGGCAAATGCGCTCAAGTTGACCGCCAAGGACCTGAGCAAGCTCGGCCTGGTTGACCGCATCGTCTCGGAGCCGCCCGGAGGGGCGCATGAGGATGTCAACGCTGCCGCCGAACTCCTCGCCGACGCCGTGGAGGGCGAGCTGGAGGACTTGGCAGAGCTCTCGGCGGAGCAACTGGTCGAGCAGCGCTACTCCAAGTTCCGAAAGATGGGTGCATTTTTCGAGGAGGCCGTGTCGTCGGACGGTTGATACGCCTGCCGCAATGGTTTCAGAACCTCGACCTGCAAGAGGGTCCGCGAGCCACATGTCC
>JAJDWM010000038.1 GCA_022825595.1 Bryobacterales bacterium
CCTGGCTCGCATGCGCACGCATCGCTGAGTCGTACACGGCGCGACGTTCAACATGGGTGATGCCTCCAGGTACGCCAATAACAATGCGGGGGTGGACAAACATGCTCCGGTTGTGCGCCCTGTTGATGAAGTACGCGAGCATGCGCTCGGCCACGTTGAAGTCTGCGATGACCCCGTCGCGCATAGGCCGCACCGCGGAAATGATCCCGGGAGTGCGGCCGAGCATGCGCTTGGCTTCCTGTCCGACGGCCTCAATGTCTCCGGTTCGGGTGTTGATGCCCACCATCGAGGGCTCGTCCACGACGACGCCCTGGTTCATTACATAGACGAGCGTGTTGGCCGTTCCCAGATCGATCGCGAGATCGTGGGAGAACAGCGACATCAGAGATCGAAGTCTCATGAATCCTTCTCGCCCGGGTCTGGAAAGACGGTACCGGCCCGCCCTGTAGTAGCCTGCCCTCGTCGCATGCCTTGCGGCCCTTCGCCCAGCGATCCAAGCATGTCGCCGCTGAATGGCCAGCGCCTGATTGCCCGAAGGATAGCACGATAGTCGCGTCGCCTTCGTTGGCCGAGGCGACCGCCGCTAATCGGCCACGCCCAGGGGTTTGCGTCGGCAGCGGCGAGTGCGTGACAATCACCCTGAGGAAGCTTGGTGCGCGCCGAACACTGTGTCGCGGTTGATCTCGGGGCCGGCAGCGGCCGCGTGATGCTGGGTTCTTTCGACGGCGAGCGCCTCTGCGTTGAAGAGCTGCACCGGTTCGGCAATGCCGGCGTCGATGTGCTGGGCCGTCTGCACTGGGACGTGCTGCGGCTGTTTCGTGAGGTGCGCCAGGGCCTGGCCGCTGGCGCGCGGGCCCGGCCGGTCTCGCTGGGGGTGGACACCTGGGGTGTTGACTTTGCACTCGTTGACCGGGACGGAGCGCTGGTGGCGAATCCCCGGCACTACCGCGACGGCCACACGGCCGGCACGATCGAGGAGGTCACCCACATCGTTCCAAAGGAGGAGATCTTCCGGCAGACGGGGCTGCAGTTCATGGAACTCAACACCCTCTTCCAGCTGTGGGCCCTGAAGGGTAGCCGCGCACTCGAGTCCGCAAGTTCGCTACTGATGATGCCAGACCTGTTCCACTACTGGCTCACCGGGGAAATGGCCTGTGAGTACACCGACGCGACCACGTCCCAGTGCTTCGACCCGACCCGCGGTGAGTGGGCCGTGCCCATGCTGGAGCGGCTCGGCCTGCCGACGTCGATCCTCGGCCCTGTCATCCAGCCGGGCACGGTGGTGGGGCCCCTGTTGACCGACATTGGCTCGGAGTGTGGGCTTGGGGCGGCGAAGGTCGTGGCGCCCGGCACGCACGACACCGCATCGGCCGTCGCTGCTGTGCCAGCCGAGGGGGACAGTTGGGCATACCTCAGCTCCGGAACGTGGTCCCTGCTGGGCGTTGAGGTCCGCCGACCCCACGTCAACCCTTCAGTGATGGCCCGGAACCTGACCAACGAGGGTGGTGTTTGCGGGACCATCCGCCTGCTCAAGAACATCAGCGGCCTGTGGCTGTTTGAAGAGTGCCGGAGGGAGTGGGCGGGCTGCGGATTGGACGTGGGCTACGACACCTTGCTGGCGGCGGCGGCTGCCAGCGAGCCGTTCCGTTCCGTGTTCGACGTGGACGCCCCCGAGTTCGTGGCCCCCGGCGACATGCCGGGGCGGATTGCGCAGAGGTGCCGCGCGAGCGCGCAGCCGGCCCCGAAGACGCCCGGGCAGTTCGTGCGGGCGATATTTGAGAGCCTTGCCCTGAGGTACCGCTCCGTGCTGGCCGAAATAGGGGGCGTGACGGGGATCCGTCCGTCCGTGCTGCACGTCGTCGGTGGCGGCTCCCGCAACGCGATGCTCTCGCAGCTGGCTGCGGATGCGTGCGGCATTCCGGTGATGGCCGGGCCAGTGGAGGCGACCGCGGTGGGCAATGCTCTCATGCAGTTCATCGCCAGCGGGCGCATTGGCGGCCTTGCGCAGGGCAGGGAAGTGGTCCGGCAGTCCGTCCGGCCCGTGACCTTCGCCCCGGGACTTGCCGACGCCGACCGCTGGGATGAGGCCCAGGCGCGCGTCGGGGACGGCCGCGACAGCTGACGGTCCTTGGAAATGGCAAGCGCGGCCGCCCTCAACGTTGCACTGATCGGCTGCGGATTCATGGGCAAGGCGCACAGCAACGCCTACGCACAGGTCGGCCACTTCTTCCCGCACGTGCGCAAGATCCGCAGGCGGGTGGCCTGCTGCAGGGGCAGGGCGGGACTGGAGGCGCTCTCTCGGGCTTGGGGCTGGGAGGGGGTCGAGACCGACTGGCGGAGGGTGGTCGAGCGCCCTGATGTCGACCTTGTGGACATCTGCGCCCCAAACTACCTGCACGCTGAAATGGCCGCCGCCGCTGCAGGTGCGGGAAAGATCGTGCTCTGCGAGAAGCCACTGGCGAACAATGTCCGAGAGGCCGAGGCGATGGTCGCGGCCACGCGGTCAGTGCCCACGTTCGTGTGGTTCAACTACCGCAGGATCCCCGCCGTCGAGCTTGCTGCCCGCCTGTTGAGAGAGGGCCGGCTGGGCCGGCTTTACCAGTACCGGGCGCAGTACTTGCAGCAGTGGGGCCCGGATCCGAGCCGTCCGAACAACTGGAAGATGTCCAGGCGGACCGCCGGCTCGGGAGTGAACGGCGACCTCAACTCCCACCTAATCGACACCGCAATGATGTTGCTGGGGCCGATCCGAGAGGTCTCCGCGACGCTGGAATCGCTCCTCCCGGAGAAGCCCGACCCGGAGGCTCCTGGCAGTACCTACTCTGTGGACATCGACGATGCCGTCCTCGCCCAGGCACGCTTCGCGGACGGGACCCTGGGCTCGTTCGAGGCGACCCGCTTCGCGACCGGGTTCCAGAATGACAACAGCTTCGCCGTGCACGGCGAGAAGGGCATGCTGGAGTTCCACTTCGAGGACATGAACCACCTGACTTACGCCGCAGTCTCCGGCGATCCGGACCTGCGCGGCCGGAGGAAGGTGCTGCCTCCGGCACGGGGCCCGGTTGACAGCCCCAACTTCTGGAAGGCTGGCCATCCGATCGGCTACGAGCACACGTTCATCGCGTCCCTGGCGGACTTTCTTGACGGCCTGGACTCGGGGCGGCCGGCGAGGCCGACGTTCGAGGACGGACTCGCGGTCCAGCGTGTGCTGCACGCTATCGAACGCTCAGACCGAGAGCGGCGTTGGGTGGGGACCGGGCTCTAAGTTCCCGCCGCTCACAACCGGGCCCCAAGCTCCAGGCATCGCCGGAGTGACAATTGCAGGCTCAGGCTGCTCTATCAAAGGAAATTATGTGTTTCACGTGAAACATGGAACATTTCACAGAACCTAGGAAACATCCATGCATGTCACATCTCGACCCGTTCGCGGGACACTGCGCTGCCGCCAAGCTTCGGCGGGCCGATCCTCGGGGCGGGCTGGCGCCCAGCCCGCGCTACAATCGGCCCGTTCCCCTGGGCTAGGCCGATCCGGGATCCCGACACCGCCATGACCGATGCCGCGAAGTCAGCCGTCCTCTGCGCTCTGTTGGTGGCGTGGCTGGCTCATGCGGCGGCGAGGCCGCTCAAGGCGCAGGCCGTCCCGGCGTCGCAGTCCGGGGCCGCAGCGGCTGCCGGGGAGGACTTCCTGAGCGCGTTCACTTGGCTGCCCGGAGGCACCCGCGAGGCCGACATGTGGCAGGTCCTCGTGCTCTTCGGCGTCGGCGACGCGGCCGGCGAGCGTTGGGACGGGAGCCTGTCGGTGCGCAACGGGGAGATCCTGTCACTCGAGCCGCATCGGCAGGAGCCGCCGGACCGCATCCTGCCGGAGGGCGGGTGGCGGCTGCGGACGCAGGACGTGCGGATCATGCTGCGGTCGACCGTCGTCCCGAGGCCGACGCCAGTGGACCGCGAGGAAGTCCTGCCGAAGGGTCTCTGGATCCGCGGCAGCGGGAATGCGTCCACGATGGTGGAGGTCCGCACCGTGCAGGGCGACTTCGAGTTCCGGCCCACGGAGATGCCGGTCGGCCCGTGGGCCCGGGCGGTTGGCGGCCGGGTAGCCATCCAGCGCACCGTGCCCGCCACCGACCTGTCGGGGACTGAGCTTCGGCAGCACGACTCGCCGGACATCGCCGCCGACACGGCCGGCAACCTCTACGCGACGTGGTACAGCTACCACGACCGTCGCGAAGAGCTGAACTTCCGCCGCTACCACCAGGGCCGCTGGTCGCGGCTGATCCCGGTCGGAAGGGCAGCCGAAGACCTATGGCGGCCGCAAGTGGCGGTCGATGGTGGGGACAGGCCATGGCTGGTCTATTCCCAAAGCCCGCTGCACAACCGGCCCGCAAACTGGGACATCTACGCGATGGCCTGGGAGGACGGCGAGTGGGGCAGACAGCACCGGCTCACGGAAAGCCCGCTGCCGGACATCGAGCCGCACGTAGCCCGCGCTGGGGACGGCACGATCTACGTAGTCTGGCAGGCGATGGCCGGCAGGCACTCGCAGGTCCGCCTCAGGTACCTGAGAGACGGTCGCTGGTCGCGGGCCGTGACCGTGACCAACACGGACTCTAACGACTGGGCCCCGGCCGTTGCGACCGGTCCGGGAGGGGTGGCTTGGGTCGTCTGGGACCGGTACCGCAAGGGATCCGGCGGAAGCTACGACATAGTGGCCCGATCATTCGCTCCAGGCGAGGGCCTGGGGCCGGAGATGACCGTCGCATCGACGACCCGTTTCGAGGCCCACGCTAGCCTTGCCGTGGACCGGCAGGGACGGCCCTGGATCGCTTGGGAGACGTCCGGCGTGGGCTGGGGCAAGGATCTGGGACGGGGGCTCGGGGATCGGCAACCGGGCACTCCGCTCGGCTCCGCCAGGCGAATCGAGCTGGTCTGCCTGGACGGGGGCCGCTGGAAGGCTCCTTCGCCCGTGCTGTTCTCGGACCCGGCAGCGCCGGGATCCACGGGCGAGAGCCGCCCGCAGCTGTTCTTCGACCCGGACGGCAACTTGTGGATGTCGTTCAAGAGGCGCTACAGCCGCCGGTCCTACCGGCCAACCTCCTACTGGGAGTACTTCCTTACGCGGCTTGACGGTGACCGCTGGACCGAACCAATTACGCTTCCGCGGAGCTGGTCGCGCAAGAGCACGCGGATGGGCATCGCTGCCGCCGGAGGGCGGCTGTGGGCGTTCTGGCCCGACGAAAGCCGCCAGTGGGGCTTCGCCAGCCGGCCGCGGCTCAACCGCGTCGTTGCTGGTTCCCTGCCACTGCCCGGTCCCGGCCGGCCGGCCAACCTGTCCGAATATCGCCCCGCGCCGGGTGAACTGCGGCCCGACTCGCACCCCACAGAGGTGGGCGACGTGCGCTACATCCGCGGATTCAGGACGGAGCACGGCGGGCAGGCTTTGCGGATCCTGCGCGGAGACCTGCACCGGCACACTGAACTCTCGCAGGACGTTGGGGGAGTCGATGACGGTTCGCTGCCCGAGTTCTACCGCTACATGATCGACGCTGCGGAGATGGACTTCGGAGCCTCGACTGACCATCAGGCGGGAGGCACGGACTTCTGGAACGCCGTAACCCAGAAGCTCGCCGACATGTACCACTTTCCGGAGCGCTTCTCCACGCTCTACGGGTACGAGCGCAACCCGGGGAACCCGTACGGCCATCGCAACCTCATCTACACGCACCGCGACTACCCCGTCGTGCCCTTCTACATGCCCATGCACCCGCGCTTCCTGCTTCCGGACAGCCCCGACGGGGAGCTGCTGACCTTCAGTTCCATGGGCTTCGGCAGCGGAGTGCGCAACGAGACGCGGCTGATGTACGAGGTCGCCCGCAGGACAGGCGGAATTGCGATCCCCCACACATCGGGCACGAACTCGATGGGAACAGACTGGCGGGATCACGATCCGGAGGTCGACATGGTGGCGGAGATCTACCAAGGGGCGCGTCAGAGCTATGAGCACAAGAACGCCCCGCGCGGGATCTTCGACGGTGAGGAGGCCAGCGCTGCTGGCGGGTTCCAAGAGCCGGGGATGTTCTGGAACGCATGGTCGAAGGGCTACAAGATCGGCGTCATCGCTAGCTCTGATCACTACTCGACCCACATCTCCTACGCCATGGTCTACAGTCCCGGCACTAGCAGGGAGGCGATTCACGACTCGATCCGGGCGCGCCGGACCTACGGCGCCACGGACAACATCGTGCTCGAGTTCCGCATGGGGGACGCGTTCATGGGCGAGGACGTGCAGATGTCGGCACCGGTTCCAGTGCGAGTGCGGGTCCGGGGTACTGATGCCGTCGCTGCAGTCCACGTGATCCGGGACGGCACCTATGTCTACAAGGCCGAGCCTGGGACGCAGGAGGCCGAATTCGAGTACTTGGACGTCAACGCTCCGCCCGGGGACCACTGGTACTACGTGCGTGTCGAGCAGGCCGATGGGGAGCTGGCTTGGTCGAGCCCAATCTGGACGAGTCCCGCGCCGTAGGCGTCCTCGGAGCGGCCGGGCGATGCCGGGCCAGCTCCCTTGGAGCGCCTTCCACTGGGCCGGAAGCCCGACCGCTGTGGTACCATCGCCCTGCACGCGCCTATCGAGCAGCCCAAAGGGCGCCTGCACGATATCGTGAGTCTTGCCCGCAGCCACGGGCCCGTCGCCGGGGTGGTCCTCGCTCTTGCGCTTGCCGTGCCCGCGGTAGGTGAGGGTCCCTTCACTGCTGCGCAGCGAGGCTACTGGGCCTTTCAGGGCGTTGCGCGACCTGAAGTTCCGCTGGCTCGGGGCGAGCGCTGGGTGCGCAATCCAGTAGACGGCTTTGTCCTGCGGGCGCTGCGGGCGAAGGGTCTCCGCCCGTCGCGGGAAGCAGGCCGAACAGCATTGATCCGAAGGGCGTCGCTCGACCTGATCGGCCTGCCGCCCTCGCCTGAAGAGGTGCGCGAATTCCTCACGGACGAGTCCGCTGAGGCCTACGAGCGGCTGGTGGAACGCCTGCTCGCCTCCCCCCACTACGGCGAGCGTTGGGGCCGGCACTGGCTGGACCTGGCGCGTTATGCCGAGAGTTCCGGTTTCGAGACCGATGTCACCCGGCCGAACGCCTGGCGTTACCGCGACTACGTGGTGTCAGCGTTCAACGCGGACAAGCCTTACGACCGATTCGTGCAGGAGCAGATAGCCGGGGACGAGATCTGGCCCGCGAGCGCCGAGGCCAAGGTCGCCACAGGATTCAACCGCCACTACGCCGAGGAGGGCAACCAGAAAGACTTGCTGCTGGCCCGCCAAGAGATGCTCCACGACATCACCTCCGTTGTCGGCTCCACCTTCCTTGGCCTGACCTACGGTTGCGCGCAATGCCACGACCACAAGTTCGATCCCATCACCCAGAAGGACTACTACCGGCTCCAGGCGTTCTTCGCGAACGTCAACCATGACGACCGCATTCCGATCGTGCCGCGCGACGCCCTCCAAGAGTACGAGCGCCGGCTCGCGATTTGGCAGGAGAGGACCGCGTCCATCTGGGCGGAGATGTCGGATCTCCTCATGCCCCTGCGCCAGTATTCTCCCCAACAGCTCTTGGCTAGGTACCCGGACTACGTGATCAAGGCCGTCACGAAGCCGGCCAGCGATCGGACACCCATCGAGGCGTGGATGGAGAACTTGCTTGCGATCAAGGACTGCAACACCTGTGCGCTCCGCCCACCACCGTACCTGGACCGGCGGTTTCGGTCGGTCGTTGGCAAGCTGACGGGCGAGCGCAAGGCCCGATTCGACGAGCTCGACCGCGAGCTCGCGCAGCTTGCCCATCTCAGACCCCCGGAGATTCCACGCGCCAGCGGCATGCTCGACGTGAGCGACTCCGCGCCGATGACCCGCGTCCTCTCGAACGGACAGTACACAAGCCCCCAAGAGTCCGTCCTGCCGGGCTTCCTGTCAATCTTGGATCCCGGGCCGGCCAGCATCGAATCGCCGACCCACTCGAAGTCGACAGGACGCAGGACGGCACTGGCGAAATGGCTGTCAGCGCCGGAGAATCCCTTGGCGGCGAGGGTGATGGCGAACCGACTCTGGCTGCACCACTTCGGCCGAGGGATCGTGGCCACGCCCAGCGACTTCGGAATGATGGGCGAGCGTCCCACGCACCCGGAACTGCTCGACTGGCTGGCGGACGAGTTCGTCAGTTCCGGCTGGAGTGTCAAGCGGCTTCATCGGCTGATCATGCTGTCGAGCACCTACCGCCAGACGGCCGCGCCGGAGACGGCCTTGGGCGGCGGCACCGACACTCCCAGCGCTAGGGCGGCACGGCTCGATCCTTCCAACAGGCTGCTCTGGAAGTTTCCGCGGCGCCGGCTTGAGGCGGAAATCCTGCGCGACTCTGCGCTTTGGGCAGCGGGCTTGCTGAACACACGGGTCGGCGGGCCCAGCGTCTTCGCGCCGCTGCCTGCGGGAATGCCCGCGCCCACAGGCGGATGGAAGGTCAGCGAGAGACCGTTCGAGCACCGCAGGCGCAGCATCTACCTCTTCGCCAAGAGGAACAGTCCGTACCCTCTGCTGGCCGCGTTCGATTTGCCTGACACGCACGAGTCCTGCGCTGCGAGAAACCGAACCATCACGGCGCCGCAGGCCCTGTCGCTCCTGAACGGGGAAGAGGCCGCACAGTGGGCCCGCGCGTTTGCCGGCAGGATCCTCGGGCTGGCAGGGGAAGACAGGGACGATCAAGTTGGAGCCGCCTACCAGCTGGCCTATTCCAGGGAGCCAACGGCCGTCGAGAAGGAGTCCGCGGTCGCATTCTTGGACCGCCATCGCCGAATCATCGCCGCT
>JAJDWM010000349.1 GCA_022825595.1 Bryobacterales bacterium
GCTCGCCCGATGGGTGAATCTCGATGGGGACAAAGGCTGCCGTCAGGGCTTGCCGGACCACGCCGCTCTCGCTGGCCATCGACGCCGTGCGGCCCGGCCCCTCTTCGCCCTGCCTCGGATACAGCAGCGCGATCGGCTGGATCCGCGCTAGGTCTTCCTGAAGCCACCCGACCTCCACGCCCGGCACGGCGTGCTCCGTCCTGATGCTGCGACAGCGACAGTGAGAGCATGGAGTAGGACGCGTGGACCGTTATCTTGCTGCGGTCCACCGACCGCCGGTCAGCGAGTTGCTCTCCTGGGCCGACAGTTATTGGCACAAGGGCACACCACACCCCCAAGACTTCTTCGCGAGCCGCGCTTGGCGAAGGTGGCAGGCGGCAGCGGTCAGGCTAGCAACGGCCCGCAACTCCCCACTGCAAGAAGGGATGGCCAAGGGTCGCCGGGGGGCTCGCGGGTGCCCAGAGGGGCGAGAGCGGCGATCATGCAGGCTTGCCGCACTGACTCGGCTTGCTAACTCGTTTCGGCGTCAAGGCAAGACCGTGCCAGCAGGCGCTGGTATCCTTCGCATTCGCAAGTCCGGGGGCATCGCACGCCAGACATGCAACCGGCGCCCAGCAACCACGGAGACAGAACTCAATAAGCCTCACGACCTCGTCTTCCGCGCGAGGCTCTACGACGTGCGTCGGGCGTAAGCCGTGCTGCAGGCCCACCTAGAACCGTGGCTGGCGGCGCTGGTGGCCGACGAGCCACCCGTGCCGCTCGACGGCACCTTCGTTGAAGAGGACCTACGCGGCAGCCAGAGCGACAAGCTCTTCCAGGTGCCCCTCAAGGGAGGCGAGCCGGGATTCGTCCACTTGCTTCTGGAGCACAAGTCGTCGCCGGATCCGGGCACGGCGCTGCAAGTCCTCAAGTACGAAGGTGCGCATCTGGGAGACCTACACCCAAGGCAGCTGGGACAGGCTGCGGTCACTGCCGAAGATCGTTCCGCTCGTCTCCTATCACGGCAGCAAGCCTTGGACGGCGACGGGTTCGATCGCTGAGATGCAGGTGACCCGGCATGAGCGGCTTCGCGCATTGGAGCCCTCGTTCGCGTACTACTTGCGGGATCTGGAGCACATCCCGATCGAGCGGCTGGCACCGGACCCGACTGCGCGGGCGGGTCTGGTGGCGCGGCGCTATTCGCACAAGGGAGGAGAGACGCAGAAGCTGAGGGTGCTGCCGCAGGTATTGGCAGCGCTGCCGGACGGATCGGACTTCGAGAAGCAGGTGCTGTTCTATTGTTATGGGCGTATGGAAAGTTCCGCTGCCAGAGTTCCACGAAGCGGCCGAGCAGGCCAAGCCGGGGAGAGGTGAGGCAGTGGTTGGACGGGTCGTGCAGGAACTCATCGAAGAGGGCAAGGCTCAGGGCTTGGCTCAGGGTTTGGCAGGCACATTGTCGGAGTTGCTGGAACATCACTTCGGTCGGCTGCCGCGTCCGGTTCGCAGACGAATCGCGGTAGCCGCACAGCCTGAACTGCATGCTTGGTTCACGACTGCGCTGGGCGCTAGGTCTCTCGCCGAAGTGTTTCCGGACCTCGACCTCGAATGATCTGCAGGCCCGGCCGGCTGATGGGTAGGTGGATCCTCGTCTTAGGCCGACTGGTGTCGGTGGCCTAGGCCGGCCGGCACTGTCGAGTCCACCCTTCCGCAGTGTTGGCACGTGGCGGCAGTGCGCGGCGACAATTGAAGCCGGGGCTTACTCACAGATGTCCCTAGCGTTGAGCAGACTAGGATTCTGCTCACGCTGGTCCACAGCACCTTGGCTGCCAGCCAGCCTGCTCCGTTCCAGCTGCTCCACGGCTGCGCCGAGCGGTCTGGCGGCCATTGCCCGTTCCCTGCCCCCGTCCGGGTGCCCTACTGGGCTACGTTGAGCGCGCATCCGACGGCTATCTGCTGGGCCTGTATGGCTTCCGTGCCGCGGCTTCCGAGACGACTCTGCAGGATCGCTGCGCGGTATGGTCCCCCGCCAATAGCGGGCGCAACTTGCGACGGGTTGCCAATCACACCCGTTCTTGATCCTGACAAGGACTGAGACGGTGAACCCACCAACGGTACGGACGACCGGCGTGACTCGGCCTCCTAGGTGGAGGCAGAGGTCCACCAAGCGGTCGGGCTGGAGCAACTGGCCGCAATCGGGTGCGCGAGTGGAAGCTGGACAGGCCGGTGACAAACTACCCGCTCAGATGGACTCCCGGCGAGTCTCAAAGCCGCCGCGAACTGGGACCGTCACCACGGTCCGGCCTTAAGGCGCTGGGGCTGAAGGCCTCCTAGGCAGGGCAGGTGACCCAGCAGGATGGCACAGCGCCGGATCTGTGCTGGATCGTAGACCCCCTCTCGACCTAGTGCATTGGCAAACCTTGATTTTTGGGTAAGCTGACTTGCACGTCCGTCGTCGACCTTCATGCGCCAGTCACCACCCGGGTGGCGAGTGTTTCTGTCGGCCGACCATGTGGCAATGTCGTCTCGCAGGGTCCCGACGTCGCCGATGCGGCGACGGCTCGGGTACTGCAGCGCTTCGGCTGGTAGCGGAACGGGATCCGGCGGCACGATAATCCCCTCGCCTGTGGCATGGCGGCCCACCAGCGCTCGCGGTTCACGCGTCTCCTGGGCCCGCTGCGGCGACGGCCCGTCCATGCACGCCACCGGATGCGCCCGGACCCACCGGCACTCGTTCGTCTCCAGCACCTCTTCCATGCGAGCTGCGCATACAGCATCCGCCGGCGGCGGGATCACCCCCAACCCTACCCGCGTCCCACGAAGCCGTCCCTAATGACGCGCCCTGCTGTCTCAGAGCTGATCAAGTCCGCCAGCCGGCGCGCAACGCCCGCACACGTTCCCGATGGTCTCGGTGCGGCATCGACCCGACGCAGGGTCCTGACCCGGTGCCCCGTCAGGCTGCCGCCCGTCAGCCTGCGGAGCGTTGCAGCGCGGGCCAAGCGCTCGGCGAAAGTCCGTACACAGGGCTGCACGGGCATCGCGTGTCCGGCGCGCCCCATCGCGGGAATCGGTTTTCTGGGGAGCCTGTGGCGCGAACGCCGCGACTCTTCGGAGCATCTGGTCGGACTCCGGGACCATGGATGAATTCCGGGACCGAGTCCCGAGGAGGCTCCCATATGGCGTGACACCGATGCCGAAGCTGCCTTGGCACGCTTTCGCACCGTTCGCATCCGTCAGTTCGCGATTCGGTTAAGGCAACCGCAAACCGTCGTCGGGCCGCGGCACCCGCACGCGGCCCTGGCCTCGCCGGGCGCGACGGCTGGCGCTCACTTCACGGAGCGACTGACGAAGACCGCCTCCAGGTCGGGGGCCTCCAGAATGGCATCCAGCCAAGCATCGAGATCGCCGCC
>JAJDWM010000040.1 GCA_022825595.1 Bryobacterales bacterium
TCGTCAACCTCGGCGCGCTGGACAAGATGTGCCGCGGGTCGCTGGTGGCCGACGTCGTCGCCATCATTGGCACGATCGACATCGTGCTGGGCGAAGTGGACCGCTAGGAGCCGGAATGGAACAACTGCTCGCCAACCCCTACCTTCCCTCCATCGTGATGACGGTGGTGATCATCCTCGTCTTCCCGCTGGTCGCCGGTTACATCGTGCTGGCGGAGCGCAAGGTGCTGGCGGACCTTCAGGTGCGCTTGGGCCCAATGCGCGTCGGCCCTTACGGTGTGCTGCAGCCGCTCGCGGACGCGCTCAAGCTGATGATCAAAGAGGACATTATCCCGGCGAAGAGCGACCGTTGGATCTTTTGGCTCGCGCCCGTCGTGTCAACGTTCACAGCCCTTTCCGCCTTTGCCGTGCTGCCGCTCAGCGACAGGTTCTTCGTGGCCGACGTCAACATCGGGATCCTATTCATCCTTGCGATGTCGTCCATTGGCGCGCTCGGCATCATCCTCGGCGGCTGGTCGGCGAACTCCAAGTACTCCCTGATGGGCTCGCTGCGTGCGGCCGCGCAGATGGTCAGCTACGAGGTGCCGCTGGGCTTTGCCACGGTGACCGCCATCATGTGCGCCGGCACGCTCTCGATGCAGGGAGTCATCCATTCGCAGCTGGAGCGCGGCGTGTGGGGCGCATTCGACAACTACGGGCTGATGCTTGTCCCGACCGTGCTGTTCATCATCGCCGGAACGGCAGAGACCAACCGGGCGCCGTTCGACCTTCCCGAGGCCGAGTCGGAGCTGGTTGCCGGCTTCCACACGGAGTACTCGGGCTTCCGGTGGGCGCTGTTCTTCTTGGCTGAGTACGCCGCCATAGTGGTGATCAGCTCCCTGTGCGTGACGCTGTTCTTCGGCGGCTGGCTGCGGCCTTTCCCCAACGTGGCGTGGCTTGAGATGCCGTTGAACACGGCATTCCCGGCGGCGCTCTTCGCCGTCATGGGCTTCGGCTGCCTAAAGGGAGTGCCGCGCCAAGTGATCAACGGCTTCCGGCTGCTGATGCTGGCACTGGGATTGGGCTTCCTGGCAGTCGGCGGGCTATTTCTGCTACCAGCGGCCAACGAGGCGGTGATCGGGCTCTTCTGGTTCCTGTTCAAGCTGGCGGTGATGGTGTACCTGTTCATCTGGTACCGCGGAACGTTCCCGCGTTTCCGATACGACCAGTTGATGGACGTCGGCTGGAAGTGGCTGATCCCGCTCAGCATGGGTGGGTTGATCGTCAACGGCATCGTCCAACTCCTTGTTCGTGGCTAGCTGGCCGAAACGGTGCAATAATCAAGGCAGGGTGCCATGGCCAACCTGATCAAGACTTTCCTCCTTACGGACCTGCTGAAGGGCCTGTGGACTACCTTCAAGAACCAGAAGCCGTCGAAGGTCGTCACCGAACAGTACCCTCTGACGCGGCCGCCGGTCGCGGAGCGCTATCGCGGCGCGCCTCGCCTGAACAACCATCCCGAGACATCGGAGACGCTCTGCATCTCCTGTAACCTCTGTGCCTTGGCTTGCCCCGAGCAGCTGATCGTGGTGACCTCGGAGCGAAACAAGGCCACAAAGCGCAAGGATCTGACGAACTTCACCTACGACCTCTCTCGCTGCATGTTCTGCGGGCTGTGCGAGGACGCCTGCCCCGTTGACGCTCTGGAACTGACACAGGACTTCGAACTTGCGACTTATACGCGCGAGGGGCAGATCTGGGACAGACAGATGCTTGAGGAGGGGCCCCTGCCCCAGCAGTACACGCACTGAGGCCGGCCGGTAGTATTCGCGCCCACGAATGCGCGAGGTCCTAACTCCGGACTGGTACCCGCCTGCGGAGGGTCTCTCAGCCAACCGATCCGGCGTGCGCCTTGCCGACGCGACGGCAATCCGGCTCTTGGCCGCGCACGTCGAATAAGTCCTAGGAGTGTCGTGAGTCGAATCTGCGGCCGCAATCGTCTGCGGCCAAGACACCGGAAAGCCTGCATGCGTATGTTGGCCGTAGATCCGCTCCGGCTGCCTCCTGCAGCCGCTGCTGTTGACCACAACAAGCCGCTCAAGGCCTGGCGCGCCGCGCTAGACGATTACGTCTTGGCCGAGGCGATCCTCGGCCGAGTCGTGGGTCGGGGCCACACCGTTGCACTGGCGGGGCCCTCCATGCGTATGCGCCACTTGGGGGCACTGGCTACGAGCGCCGACCGCTGGTGCGTAGCCCCTACCGGCATCGGCTCGCCGCGGCCAACTGTGCCGGTCTTGGCCGATTCGGCTCCGAGCCCGACTTGGCCAGTGCTCGTGCGGCGTGGGATCCGGCTCCAGAGGTGGTACCGCAGTTCTGCCCGGACCGCAGGTCAAGCCCTCCTGCCGACAGTGCTCCGAATTCCAGATCCCATAACGTTCCTACGATTCCGGGCCGGTCAGACTTCTTGGAGAACTCGGCTATGATTCGCGAAACTCTTTGTCTTTGCTGCTGCGACATCGCCGGAGGGACGGATGTCGCGAGGTCGAGAAATCCATCCTGGGTTGGGGCCATGAGATGACTTCAGTGCAGGTGCCGTACCTGCATATTGGGTTGTACAATCAACTTGAGCGTGCGGGCGTGGAAGACGAACCAAGGGAAAGGCTAAGTCGGGAGTCCCCGCCCCACCCGCGACCGATGGATCCCTCGTCGGACCGTTCAAGCCGTTTCGGGGCACCAATGAGGGTTAACACTTAGGTGTTCGAGACAATTACGCGCCCCTCCGCCTCCGCCGGAACGCCAGCGCAAGAAGTGATGCCAGACGTGTCGCATCGATCTAACGTTGAGGATCTTGCCACGAGGCGGTACAAACTGCTCTTCGGAGTCAGGAGGTCTGTCAGGTACCACAGCTACCGACGACAGCATTACGTCTCAACGCAAGCGTTCATCAGTCTTTCGATTCTAATCTTGGCATCTGGATCTGTTCTCAACCTAATTGTCGACACTATGAACGCGGGATGGTTCCAATCAGTTGCTCCAGTGGGGATTACCATGCTGGCTTCGATCAGTCTCGCTTATGGACCGACTGCGAAAGCCTCGCTCCACTACGATCTGTATCGTCGTTTCATTAGGCTTGAGAGACAGTTTCTGCGAGCGGAACTCACCACCAAGGTACTCGATGCATTGGAAGACAAGCGGCTTGAGATCGAGATGGATGAGCCAGCAACCTACCAAGCTTTGAACAGGCTTTGCCACAACGAGATCCTCAAGAGCGAGGGTCGCTACGACCTACTGGAACATCTCGGGCTTTGGCATCATTTGCTAAAGGGGTTCTGGCGTTTCGACGACCTTCCCCGGAGCCAGCGCCACGCAATGGGTGGCTAGCACTCTGGCCGCTCGCGTGCGCTCCTTTTCTCACGGCCTGTCCAATCAGGCAGGAGAGTTCAGGAGACGCGCGAGGTGTCACTCCTCTGCACTGGGCCGACCCGCCGATTAGGCTAGATGCTGCCGACCATCGGCGGCCCGATACCAGGACGACCTGGCTGGAAGCGGGCGCAGCGGAACGAGGCAACAAAGCAAGAGGACCTGACGATCTCCATCTACGACCTCTCTCGCTGCATGTTCTGCGGGCTGTGCGAGGACGCCTGTCCCGTTGACGCTCTGGAGCTAACCTAGGACTTCAAACTGGCAACTCTATACGCGGGACGCGCGAGGGCCAGATCTGGGATCGGCAGGTGCTTGAGGAAGGGCTCCTGTCCCAGCGGTACACGCACTGAGGCCAGCGGGCAGGGTTCGCGCCCACTTCTGAACGAAGTTCTGATTCCGGACCGATTCCCACCCTGCTCCACGGGGAGACGCTCCACCGCAAGATCCGGTGTTCGCCGTGGCGCCGCGGTGGCAGTGCGGCCCTTGTCTGCGCACTTGGGACATGGACTCGGCGGTTTCCCGCTGCGGAGAGGCCACTGAATCGAGACCGAGTTAGGGTGACAGGATTTGGTTGTCGAGCCTCTGCTCGCGGCGTGCGCAACCGCAGACTAGCACGCACTTTGGGCGCTGATCCGGGGAGTCCGCCTCCGGTCGTGGAGAGGCGATGCCGGGACTTGTGCCTCAATGGCCAGGGCTCCCGGCAAACCCAGACCGGAGAGTAGCACACCCCTCCCGGGCCCTTGTCCGCGCACACCGGGCATGGACTAGGCGTGTTTGGGGCCCAACCGACAGCCGCAATCCTCACCGGCCGGAGTCGGTGAAATGGCTACACTGAGCCGTGCTGGCCCGGAGCCAAGCTCGCAGCGGATTGACTCCAAGGTCGTGCGGCCTGAAGGTTGCGGCTCGTGCCAAGGCGGCATGGTCAGTGCCCGCCTGTCGCGAACGACCGCTGCGATGGCGGTGTCCTCGCGCCACGCGAGGCCGCGGGATCCGTGTGGCGTGGGGACGGACGGCTGCCTATAGGTCGCTCTGAACGATGTAGACTACCTCGCCATCCCGCATTTCCATTCGACCACCTTGCTCTAGGATCGCCTTCTTGGCGATCGCCGCGATCCTGTCGACGATCTCGCCTATGGGCGTCCGGAGTCGCACTTCGTCCCGAGTGATATTGACGTACTGGTCATTGAACGGCTTGTCCCACGTTGTCCACGCGGGAAGTTCCCGTGTGAGGCGGAGCGCTCGGTCCCCCAAGCCCGACAAGCCGTTCAGCACACCGATCAGGCCACCCGTCGTGGCGGCTTGGTTATCGCAGTCATAGCCGGCCGACGTGGCAATGCCGACCGTCTTCATGTAGTCGCCCTCGCCGTAGAGCACGGCCATGATACCCGTCAGTCCGTTTACCAGAGACGACACCACGCTCACTGGCGCTTCGTACGTGCCCTTCCTGTACGTGTAGTACTTGTCGTGGATCCGCTTGCGGGTCGCGCGCCAGTCCTCGTGCTGCGAGTGCCACTGGACTACGTCCCGAATTCCCTCGGCGAACGGCCCCTCGTCCGGGACCGCTTCTACAGCCATGGCGACCAGCCTGTTCACGTCGCGCTCGAAGAAGGCAGCGCTGATCATCACGCCGTAGGCGATGGTTGGGTGTGTCCCCCAGTCGTCATTCGTGATACGGGCACCCCAAAGAGCGCGCTCTGCGGCCTTCGCCGTCATCCCGGGATAGAACGCGCTCCAGATTTCGTTCACAAGCTGCGGATCGATCTGAAACCAATGCTTGTTGTTCTGTTTGCGGCCCGTGTCGGGCGCCACCAGCCCCAAGTCCATCAGGTTTCGTGCCTCGCGGTTCGCGACCCATATGAAGTCGTTGATGTGGGTCTTCCACATCTGCGTGATCTCCGGATAGGTCAGGTCGAGCCCGTACTTCTCAACCGCATGCAGCGTCACGAACTCAATGTCCGTGTCGTCGTCGCTGAATGCGCCACGGAGAGCGCTTGCGATGACTGGGATGTGACCTCGGCGGTCCCGCCGGTTTATCTCAAGATCCGGATCCCCGTCGTAGTCCGCGGTGTAGACGCGGTCCACCAGAACGGGGACCGGGTCGTCAACGTACTTGTTCTCGAAAGGGAAGCCGATGTAGTTGCCCAGCAGTTGGCCGATCCAGAAGCCCGAGAGCTTGTCGGTGAGCTCCGCATGGCTGATCACGCGTTCGCCCGCCGCCAGCTGGTTCGCGGCCAGCAGCGCGCACAGCGGGAGCGTCGCGCGGACCTTGCGTTGCAGGCTGGTTCGGAGGCGTGACTGGTGTGCGTCGGGCATCGGACCTCCATCCTACGACTGGCCCGGTGCGAACTATCGAGTACTGCGAACGTCCAGATTGGGCGGGCCCCATCCGGGGCCCACCCCGCCGTCTGATCTGTCGGCCTACACGCTGCTAGGCGGCCCGCGGCAGAGCTGCCGCTCCGGCTTCGACGAGCCGGGCGCTGGTCTCGAGTGCCGCGGCCGCTTCATCGGCCCTCGAGAAGCGCACGAAGAAGACCAGAGCCGACACCCCCGTGACTGCGGCCCCTAGGACGAGCAAGGCCTGCGGCCATGCCATGCCGGCCGACCTGAACAGGAAGCCAGCTGCCACGGCTCCCGCGTTGCCGCCCGCTCCAACGATGCCGCAGACCGCCCCGAGGGCCTTGCGGTTCACGAAGGGCACGACTGAATAGGTGGCTCCCTCGGACATCTGCACGCAGAGGCTAAAGAGGATCAGCGTGCCGATAGCCAGGGGCAGAGCGGACTGCTGAGAGAAAAGCATTAGGGCCGCACCTTCGAGCAGCAGGATGGTTCCTAGGAACCGCACCCGGCCGCGCAGGCCCCACCTGAGGCCCCAGCGGTCTCCCACGATGCCTCCGAGGGTTCGCGCGAAGACGTTCATCAGGCCGAACAGTCCTGCCACCAGACCGGCGGCCGAGAGCCCCAGGCCGAAGTTGTCGTGAAAGTAGAGGGCCGCGATGTTGTTGATGGTCAGCTCCACGCCGAAGCATGCCCCATAGATGACGAACAGCGCCCAGACCCGCCGGTCGGCGCAAGCTCTCAGGAATGCCCCGTCGGCAGTCTTGGCGCTCGCGATCTCTCCGGTCGCACGCAGGTGGCCATAGTTTCCGTCGGGAGAGTCCTTGGTGAAATTCCAGTACAGCGCCGACGCCCCCAGCAGGGCTAGGCCGGGCACGACCATTGCCAGGCGCCAGCCCAGCGCTTCGTCCGCGACAATGCCCACAACACCTGCAAACAGGAGGGGCATCGCAATCTGGGTCACGCCGCCGCCAAGGTTGCCCCATCCGGCTGTGGTTGCGTTGGCCGTCCCCACCACATTGGGCGCGAACATGACCGACGTGTGGTACTGGGTGATGACGAACGACGCTCCGATTGCGCCGATCGCCAAGCGGAACAGGAGGAAGGTCTCGTAGCTGTCGGCCAGCCCGACCGACATCACCGGGACGGCCCCTACCGCCAGCAGCCAAGTGTAGGCCCTTCGGGGCCCGATCCGGTCGCAGAGCCAGCCTACGGCCAATCGCGCGACCACGGTGATTGCGACGGAAGCGATGATCGTGTTCCCGATCTGTTCCTTGGTCAGGCCGAGGTCCTCCCGCACCACCGCCATCAGCGGCGCGATGCCGAACCAGCCGAAGAAGCACAGGAAGAATGCGAACCACGTTATGTGGAATGTCCGCATGGGCACCGTGCTGAAGCTGAACAGGCTGATCTTGGTCGCCTTTCCCTTGAAGTCCATGCTTTCTCTCCTCTCTGAGGCCGGGCCGGCAAGGCGGGCCCGGCTGCGCTCGCGGGGGGGCCGCGGGCGCCGGAAATAGCCTTTGTCTCTGGAAAGCCGGACAACCTGGTCCGGCACTAGCCCCGGGGCAGACTGGGCGGGGCGCTGTGCCTAGCGGGCCGTTCTGGGACCGCTCCTAACAACCCGGACCGCCGCCTGCTTGTAGTTCGGTTCCCGAGAGATCGGGTCGAAAGCGCTCTGCGTCAGCCGGTTCGAGTTCTTCTCTTCGTAGTGGAATGGCATGAAGACCTGGCCGGGGGCCACGATCTCGGTGATCCTCAGCTCCAGGTCTTCGATCTGGTCGCGCGGCGACTCCACAGTCACCCGGTCGTGCGGCTTCAGCCCGAGACTCCGGGCGTCGCGCGGATTCATCTCGAGCCATGCCGAAGGCGACATGCGCTCAAGGATCTCGACTTCCCTTGTCTTGGTCCGCGTGTGCCAGTGCTCGACCGTCCGCCCCGTGTTGAGGACGTAGGGGTACTTCTTGGTGGGCTGTTCCGGGTAGGGTTCCCATTCCACGGCGAACAGGACAGCCCTTCCGTCCCCTGTCTGGAACTGCCCGTCCTCGTACAGCCGGCTCGTCGGGGGCCTCGAGCCGTTCACTGCTTTCGCTGCCTTCGGGCCGAAGGGCCACTGCACACCTTGGTGCCTCTCGAGAAGTTCGTAGCTCAGCCCGGAGTAATCGCACAGCCGGCCGGCGGAGACGCGGCGCCATTCCTCGAACGCGTCCTCGGGTCCGGTCCAGCCTGGGTAGAGCTCGTCACGCACGCCGAGCTGCTCGGCCACCGCCATGAAGATGTCGAAGTCCGGACGCGCCTCGCCCGGGGGCTCCACCGCCTTGTTGACCTTGCTGACCCGGCGCTCGGAGTTGGTGTACGTGCCCTCCTTCTCTCCCCAGACGGCTGCCGGGAGCACGAGATCCGCGATCTCAGTGGTCGGAGTGGGGTGGAAGCCGTCCTGAACGACCAGGAAGTCGAGGTTGTCAAAGCCCTGCCGGAGGACGTCCACATTCGGGAACGAAACGAGGGGGTTCGTCGCGATCACCCACAGCGCGCGGACCTCGCCCTGCACGCAGGCCTCGACGATGTCCGGGTAGGCACGGCCTCGCGCCCGGGGGACGCGGCCCGCGTCGATGTTCCAGAGCCTGGCTAGCTCTTGCCGGTCGGCAGCGCTCTCGAACTTGCGGTAGCCCGGCATGGAGGCCGTGAACCCCGCCTCTCTGGTCCCCATCGCGTTGCACTGGCCGGTGATCGAGAACGGCGATGCGCCGGCGCGGCCGATATTGCCGGTCAGCAGCGCGAGGTTGTTGATGGCGTTGACCGTTTCCGTCCCCTTTGTGGAGTGGTTCACGCCCATCGTCCATGCCAGCAGGGGAGCCTTGGCCCTGCCGTAGGTCAGGGCTGCGCGATAGACTTGCTCCTCGCCGAGGCCGGTGACGGATGCTACACGCTCCGGCGTGTACTTCTCCAAGTGGCGCTTCAGCGCCTCGAACCCAGAGGTGTGCGCCTCGACAAAGTCGAGGTCAATGAGACCGGCTCGGATCAGGATGTGTGCCATCCCGTTCAGCAGCGCTATGTCCGAGCGGGGCTTCAGCGGGAGGTACAGGTCGGCCATGCGCGCAGTCTTGCTCACGCGTGGGTCCGCCACTACCACTGTCTTGCGCGGGTTTCGCTCCAGCCTGTGGCACAGGATGGGGTGGTTGTCGGCGATATTCGCCCCGATCAGGAAGACGACGTCCGCTCGCTCGAAGTCCTCGTACGCTCCCGGCGGCCCGTCGCTCCCGAACGACCGCTTGTAGCCGGCCACGGCACTGGCCATGCAAAGCGTCGTGTTGCCGTCGTAGGTGTTCGTCCCGAGCCCTAGCTGAACGAGTTTGCCTAGGGCGTAGAACTCCTCCGTCACGAGCTGTCCGGTGCTCACAACCCCCAGCGCGGAGGGGCCGCGCTCGGCCTGAACTTTTCGGAACTGCTCGACCATGATCCCGATCGCCTCGTCCCAGCCGACCGGCGCGAGATGTCCCTTCGGGCTGCGCAGGAGCGGGCGGCGGGCCCGACTGGCTGCGCTGATGGAGTAGTGCTCCGAGAGTCCCTTCGGGCACAGCTTGCCCAGATTGACCGGATGCCGCTCGTCGCCCCGCACGGCGACCGCCCTTCCCTCGCGGACACCGATCTGCATGCCGCAGCCCACCGAGCAGTAGCCGCACGTGGTCGGCACCCAGCGGTCCGGAATCTTGGCGGCTGCCGTGTAGCCGTGGTCCGGATCGTTCCCGTAGGCGTATTTCTCCTTGTGGGTGTCGAAACCCAGCAGGCGCCTGAGGCTCATGCCGCGGCCCTCCTTTCCAGGAACGGGAGCGCCATGTTCTTCGGTACGACGCTGACGAAGAACAGGTACCGCCCGAGCAGGGCTCCCGCCGCGGCCAGCGCGAAGCCCGCCACCGGGAGGCCGCGCACGGGCAGAGCGACTGCACCGGCCGCGACCAATCCCAGCCGCAGCAGGAACAGTCGCGCCAGAGGGCCGGACAAGAGGCGGGCCGTAGCCTTCCGCTCGTGGTCCTCGCTTCGGACAAAGTGCAGGAACCGCCAGATCTCCACCAGAATGTTGCCAATCGCCGCACATGCGGCACTGCTGTGCAGGAGATCGGCGGGCATGGCCCCCAGCGCCCCCAGCAGCAGCGGACCGAGCATTGCGCCCGTGAGGAAGAATTCGGCGACAGTGTGGGCGCTGTTCCAGGAGGGGCGGCCGGGGACGAGGTAGATCCGCGACGTCGCGTACATCGCGAACATGCCTATTCCTGACGCCACCGCCCCGACCGTCTCAATTCCCGGCAAATCCGCAACGAGCATGGCCGCATACACCGAAGCCGCCACCCCGAAGGCGCTCAGCCCTAGGATTTCGCGGCTGAGCCACGATGACCGCAGGTTGCGGATCGCCAAAGGGGCCAGGGCAGGTCGGCCGAGGTGGAGCGGCGAGGCGGCGAACGCCGCCAGGCCGAGGGCCAGTGTCACGACGGCGGCTGGAACGGCCGCCGTCCCCCCGAACAGCTTCAACAGCCAGGCGGACGCGAAGCCGGAGATCGAGAGCTGGGTGAGCACCGTCATCAGCACCAGCGAATAGTGGGGCTTGGCCGGGCGGACTCGGTGGTGGTCGGTCTGCTCCGGCAGGGCCGGCATGACCTCCGGGAGGGTGACGCGTGTCGTGGAGATCGTGTCATCGGCGCTTGGCAGCCCGGGCGCGTTGGCTTCGTCCCGGTATTCGCTTCGCCACTGGTCCACGTCCACGATCTCGATCGCGAGGGCCTCTGACGGGCACGCGTCGACGCACGCCGGAGCATCGCCCTCGGCTAGGCGGCCGTGGCACATGTCGCACTTGCCCACGACGCCGCGCTCGTCGTTGAAGGCGGGAACGCTGTACGGGCAGTTCCAGATGCAGTACTCGCAGCCGATGCACGCGTCGGCGTCGTGCAGGACGATGCCGGTGCGGGTGTCCTTCGTGTATGCCCGGGTCGGGCAGCCGGTCATGCAAGAGGGGTCCAGGCAGTGGTTGCACCCCATGGACAAGTGCAGGCGCTGCGTGTGCGGATACACGCCGCCCTCGACCTCGCCGACTCGCCGCCAAGAGACGTGAGCCGGGTTGTTGTTCTGCTCGGCGCAGGCGACCTCGCAGCACTTGCACCCGACACACTTGGACATGTCGAAGTGGAAGCGGTACTGCTGCCCGTCCTCCAGCGGGATGTCGGGAATCAGGGGAGAGGCGCCCTCCAAGCCGCGTTCCGCTCGGGACGGGGCCGCCGCCCCGAGGATCGTGAAGGGGTTGCCGGCGAGCTGGCCGGGTGCGGCCGCGATGGACATGGGCGCGTGTCGTTCCTTCCTGCCGCGGGAGCCGCGGCCCAGTGCGCAGAAAGGCCGCCCGGCCGCAGATCGCGGCCCTGCGCACCTCGCGCTTCGGTGTAGGGAAAGGTCGATTCCCCGGCTGGCTCTGCCAGGAGCCGAGTGAATCGGCGAACACGCTTCAGCCGTCCGGAACGACCCCGGTCCCGGCCGGCTGGACGCCAAGCGCTGCTTTGCGCTTGCCGATCTGACTTGAGCCTAGCACGGCAGAAGCGCCGTGCGAACTAAGAATTTCTTATCCCCGACATAAGCGGATGAGGCGCCGGGCAGCCGTTCCTACACTGGGATCGTACTAGTCCATTCGTTCCCCGCCGAACGAATTCCGATCCTCTTGAGGGCTCCCGAGCGGCCATGCGTGGCATTCAGGGCTCTCGGGCCGAGGCGCCCGGGCAAGGGGGCAGGCTGCACGCTGAGGAGGAGTTTGCAATGGCAGGGTCACGGAAGTCCGTGGTCGTGATCGGGAACGGCCCGGTAGGCCATAGGTTCTGCGAGAGGCTCGTCGAGTTCGACTCGGAGCGCCAGCATCGTATTGTCACGTTTTGCGAGGAACCGCGCCCGGCTTACGACCGGGTCCGCCTGACGGACTATTTTGGCCACCGCGATGCGTCCCGGCTCGCTGTGGCGAAGGCCAGCTGGTACCGAAGCGCCGGCATCGACATCCGCATCGGCGACCGTGCCACCCGCATCGACCGGGACGCGAAGGTCGTCCTGTCGCAGACCGGAGCTGCCATTCCGTACGACCGCGTCGTCCTGGCGACGGGCTCGCGGCCGTTCGTGCCGCCCATACCGGGCGTCGACAAGCGGGGAGTGTTCGTCTACCGCACCATCGAGGACTTGGAAGGCATCATCGACTACGCCCGCTCATCGACACGCTGCGCCGTCATCGGAGGCGGGCTGCTGGGTCTGGAAGCGGCCAAGGCGGCCCACGATCTCGGGCTGGAGACCCATGTCGTGGAATTCGCCTCCCGCCTGATGCCGCGACAGATCGATGCGGCTGGCTCGCAGCTGCTCGTGCGCAGGATCGAGGACCTTGGCGTCCGCGTCCACTTGGGCAAGTCCACCCGAAGGGTCTTGGGCAACGGCAGGGTGAACGGCATGGCATTCGCCGACGGAGGGGGCCTCGATGTGGACATGATCATCGTCTCGGCCGGCATCCGCCCTCGGGACGATCTGGCGCGCGAGTGCGGACTCGGCGTTG
>JAJDWM010000118.1 GCA_022825595.1 Bryobacterales bacterium
TGCGGCGACTAGCTACGAAGTGGACCTGAGGACGAAGCATGATCCCAAGTTCCGGAGTTGGAGACTGGCGCTATGACAACCGAGTGTCGAGAATACTCTCTCATCAAAGGCTTGGAGAGGCCCGGTAGGGCCTACAAGCGATCAGAATTGGGGTAGAAAGGACCTCTGGCGGCACGAAAATGAGACAGTATAGCGTGGTCATGCGGGCCGCGACACTGGGGATGGCAGGGCCATTCGTGCGTGCTGGGTTCAGGCGCTTACAAACGCCGGGAGCGGCAATGCCCCGGTGATCCGGTGCCCTTACACAGGAATACGCACGATTGGTGGCTGTTACGCTCCCAATTGAAGATCGATTCATGAGTTCTGAACGCTATCAATGAGCATCCGTGGCAATTGTCCCGATGTCCGGTTCGGCCGCTCCATCAAAGGGTGTTCGCCGCTCAGCTATGTAGGTACGCCGTCTGTTGAGCGATGCCCAACTGAATCGTGACGCGGTAGCGCTCCGACCTGCTATGCTTCGCACTTCATGGCGAACGCCCGCAAGTACTGGCTAATCAAATCGGAGCCGTCAACCTACTCGTGGGACGACCTCGTGCGGGACGGCTGGACCTACTGGGACGGCGTCCGCAACTACGAAGCCCGCAACAACCTTCGGAAGATGTCCAATGGCGACCACGCCCTGTTCTATCACTCGGTGAGGGGCACTGTCGTGGTCGGAATCGCGGAGGTGATCCGCGAGCACTACCAAGATCCGACGACCGACGACGAGCGCTGGTGCGCAGTGGACTTCAAGCCCGTACGTCCCTTGGGCCGCCCTGTCCGCCTTAAGGAAATCAAGAAGAACCCGCGATTGGCGGACATGGTCCTCGTGCGACGAAGCCGCCTGTCCGTCTGCCCCGTCACGCGACACGAATTCCGCGCGGTCTTGGCTATGGCGGACAAGGGCTCCGACTGAGTTCAGCCCCCACGACGGCCCGCGCCGGATTGAGGCTTAGGCATACCCGACTTCCGACTAGGTGCATTCCATCAGGAAACCGGAAGGCGCGGGATCTTCGGTTCTTCGGTGGCGGACGGGGCCGTCAGGCACTGGAACGGACCGTACGCGACAGACGCTGGGGTGACTGCGCTCGCGACCCGGCACGTTGGGTGGTCTCACTGCGGGCATGGAAGCTCCCCGGTGCGCTGGTGCACACACAACGCGGGTGATGTATCGTCCGGGGCGGCGAGGTCCGGCTAGGCCACGCTCGAGGGCAGGCTCGGCCGTGCCAGCGGCAGCAGGGCCGCCGCCTGCACCAGCTTCGGGAGCATGTCCGCCAAGTCGTAGCGGCGATTGAAGCGGTACTGGAACCCCGCTACGCTGCGGGCCACGCAGTGCGCCTCGAAGTTGAGGGGATCCCAGGAACTTGATGTATGACCGGGTGGACTCGACCTTCTATGACAGAAGTGGGTGGCCACTCATTCGGAAGTCGGCGAGAAGTCTGGAAGATCCAAGAGCTTCGGACGGGCACCGTGCGACGAAAAGTAGAGGGCCTTGAATCGGTCCATCTCCTTGATCTGGTCGACAAGAGACCTTTGCTGGGCGGAACTAGCCACATTCCTCACGAGCGCCTTAGCATCGAATTCAGTCATCCGCAGTACTAGATAGTTGGCGATTGCGGAGAATGCCGAGGTATGGAAATCCGTCGCCTGTTGAGACGCCAAGACCAAGGACACGCCGTACTTTCGGCACTCTTTAGCCATAGTCGCGATGAGGTTGAGTTTGGCCGCACGGTGCGCCTCGTCCACGATGACCGCGTGCGTAATTCGATCTTGGATGCCACGCTGGAACATATTCTTGTAGAGGCCGTACATAATCAGGGAAGCAAACGCTCTCTGCAATACATCACTCTTCGTTCGGTGGATCCTTATCACCGTCGGGCGGTCGCTTTCCCAAAGACTGCCGTGCGGAGTCCCAATCCGGAAGAAGCCGTAGTCGTCAAGCTCGTCAAGTCGGACTAACAGGTTCTTGACTCCTATCGCGGGCTTGGGGTCGGCCCTTATGATTTCTAAGAACCGTCGGAAGGGCGGCTCTTGGAGTGTTGCCAGATCGCTTGCCGAGCTGCCCCATCCGAGTTCCTCAAAGCTCTGCTTTACCGCAGTCCGGATCTTTGCACCCTGAAGCGGTCCCAGATCGGGATAGATGGCCATGAAGATGTCTCGGATTACACCCGCTACATCGATGTGCGCCGACTTCCAAGACCTCTCCAACACCTGCAACGGATTGAACCCCAGCCCGTCGAAGTCGACGAACCGCACGCCCTTCATCGTCGAACTGGCTCGATGTGACCCTGGCCGCCGACCCTTCAAGAGTTCAAGCCGCTCATCGATGTCCTCGTGGTAGGAGAACACGATGGGCTGCACGCCAGTCGCCATCATCTGCTTGCAAAGGTTCAGCAGGCATGTCGTCTTGCCCATGCCAGGGAGACCTGCGATCAGCAGATGGGGATTTCCCTTGACAGTAAGGTGCCATCGCGACGAGGACCCGAATCGGTCCAAACCAAGAATGATCCGGGGCGTGGGATCGAGGCGTGGGGTGCCGTCAGAGGCCGTCGTAAGCGCGCCGCCTTCGGCCTCCGACGTACCAGACTCATCCCGCTTGCCCCCTCCATCCCCGTCCGCCTCCGTGCTCGCGCTCTTGCCGGCCACCACTGGACGCGGTGCGTCCGGCTCGGCTGGTTCGGACGGCACACGACGAGGCGCAGGTTGGTCGACTCTTGAATCGCGGCCATTGATGGGAGTTTCATCCTGTTCTCGTGGTGGCTCAATTGAGACTGGCTGAGGTTGGCCGATGCCAGGCACCCATGTAGGCCCGAACAAGAAGACGCGAATCTCCTTGTCCCACTCTTCCGGGGAAATCTGTAACGGGTCGGCACCCCGATACTCGGGACAGAAGACCCAGCCTCGATTCCCGTCGTCTGCCGGATCCAGCCGAAACGATTCGCTCTGCTCCACCATCTTGTCTATGAGTCCCGCGATGGCCTTGTAGCGCGTACGGGAAAGCCCGTGCCTGTGTGCCTTGGCCACATAGAAGTGGAGAATGCGAGCCAGTCTGGCGAGCCGAATCGCCCGTAGAGAGCGGGTTGTCGCCCCTTCGCCGTACCAGTCGAACCAACCCTCCTGCAAAGACTGGGTCTGCCTGCGTATGCCTTCCGCGAGTTGCGGGGAGCGGGCTGCCCGCAGGTGCCTCCGGTACTTCACTTCGATGAACTGAAAAGACAACCCGCTTGGTGACAACGGTTGGACGTAGATCAAGTCGGGTCGCTTCGCTGGTCGCGATCTCGCGGGGTCGTGACGGCTGGGAAGCACATTGGTTGGAAGAAGGTCACGGATGTCTTCTACGGGGACGAGGAAACCGTCTCCCAGCGAGACCCAACATGACGCGCTTTCGCCTGATCCCCTCAAACGTCGGTCGTCATTAGCTTGTCGGCAGTGTGCGTGGCTCATTGCGAGCGCGACGAGCTCCGACGTCGGGCCCCGGCCACCTGTCAGCCGTATTGCCAAGCGGCCGCTGACCGACTTCAATTGCGACATCAGGAAGTCGGCGCTGCGGGGACTGTGGCTGAGCCCCATCTGCTCCAGGGCATCGTTCAGCAGGTCTTGGACCTCTTCTAGGTTGGCTGTTGTCGTGATCAAACGGAGGCATCCGAGATCCTCGCGCTCGGGAACGCAGTCAATCACAAACTTCTCGTAGGTCTCTCTGTGCTCCTGAGGCGAATCGAAGTACTCCAGTCCGGCGTGCCTGTCCAAGGTTATGACCCAGTCGCTGAGAGCATGAAGCCGATCCAGGCCGTCGGCGGCGTCCATAGAGAGCTCGGTTACCAAAGCCGGGGTGTTGCTGCCATTGCCTCCACGCACGTTGGCCGCCACCAGCTTGTGGATGGCCGCTTGCAGCCCTTGCAGTCGTGATGTGTGTGCGGATATGTCGGGATGTCGTTCGCCCCCTCTCCAGTCGGGCACGACACCCTCCCAGCGAGGGCGCGGTCTACTCCGGTACTCGCGGTCGAAGAAAGCCAAGAGCCCATACGCATGGAATGGCCTAACTACGGGCCCCGATTCCGCTGTAAGCACGTTTGAACTGAATGTGTCGAAGGCAAGGGCAATATGCGATGCCGAATCTGGATCGACCCCGTCCTTGCGCGCCCAGCGGAGGTTTGGAACCCGAATCCCACCGGGGCGGTCTTGGGACTCCAGCATCCACTGATCCTGCCGTTCCACCGTTCCGGCGCCCCGTCTCCTCCTTTCCTGCGCCTCGCTGATGAACCGTCCAGCGACCCCGCTCTTCAGCTGCCTTGGAGACGGATGGACTTCGAGAACGTAGGCCAGCCTGTCCTGACGCGAGCGGGCAACGCTTCCGCTCCGCCGCGGGAGGTCCGAGTGCGTTCCGTTGGCCGCCTTGCCCAACGCCCTGACCACGGTCTTGCCATCACCGGCCCGGAGAGCATGCACATGAAGGATCCGGGCCGTGGAGTGGCTCTCGACGTACTTGCGGAGTTCCTTCCCGAGAATCTTAGCGCTGCCCGAACCCACGGTGGGTGCGGCAGAACCTTGCTCGTCTTCCTCACCGGTCAGAGCCCGGTACAGGATCGAGAGAGTCCCCTTCGGTTCCGGGTCACCACCAGTGACCATTCCGACCGCATGGAAGCCAAGGGTGTCGGCAAACACAAATGAGTCACCCGATGTGACACCGGGCAGGAATGCTGGGAAGGCGGCACCGTCTAGGCTCGCAAGCTCGTTTCGCACGACCTTGGGCTCGCCGTGCTCGTTGAACGCAGCGTACAGAGCCAAGTTGTCGTATGCGGCGTGCCACGCCATTCTTAGCGGATGGGCGGGAAGAACGATGAGCCCCAACAGGTCTCCGGATTGAGACCTGACCTCGACCGTCTGAGCCAAAGCGAGTTCGGGTGTGCCCTGGCGCCAAAGAGCCAGCCATGAACGCAGGTACTCCGTCACGACATTCCTGAATTGAGGCGTTCCCGAGTCGTACACTTGGCCCACACCGCCGATGTCCGCAAAGATATCGACAATCCTGCGACCGGCGTTTTGGGCCCGGCCCCATAGGGCCTCGTCCACCGCTTCGGGCCGCTCCAGCGGGACGAAGGTGGGGACGCCGACTCTCTCCCCGGACATGCGCACCCGGATTCGCCAGCGACCCGGATGACCGCGGTAGCTGCGCCATCTTTCCTCGACATCCTTGATCAATGAAGGGCGAAACACGCGAAAGTTGCGGCGGCCATCGGGAGTTCGCCAGACGAGGAAGCCTCGTTGGGCGTTGTCTGGCCGGGTCTCAGCGAGCGATGTCATCGCACTGACCATGTCGCGGCCCTCGAGCTCGATCATGGCGTCGCTGAAGGTGCGGTATGCCCTGCCCACCGCCGCCTTCGGGCCCTCCGGCTCGCCGAAGACGATCTCGAACTCTTCGGTCTCGGCACGGTGGGGCCCCTGGCCTCCCCCCGCGGAACCAACCTGTTCCGCTTCGCTCCCAATCGCCGACACTTGCACCCGCACCGGGATACGTGCGTCGTCAGGAAGGTCCGTGAAGTCCTCGTGCGTGAAGATCGCCTTCTGCTGCGCCTTACCCGTGTGCGTGAGCTCCTGCCCGGCCAGTTGAGTGTCCGTGCCGGTCGTCAGGACTTCCACCCGATAGTCGACCGCCCCCTTCGGCAAATGGCCAGGACGGGCCTTCCATCGGACCTCGGTCCTGGCCCTCGAACCTGGATGGTCAATGTGGTCACTGCGAGGCAGAATGAGCTGGGGCACTCCACCGGCGCGGTCAGCGAGGCCGGACCACTTGAGGAGTTTCCCGGTCTTCCCCCGCCATTTCACCAGTTCGATGCCTAGGATCTCGGTGGCGACGCGTTCGGTTCTTAGGGCATTGACCCACAGGTGTTCCTTGTTCCCGAGCAGCTGCAGAGCCTCGCCCACG
>JAJDWM010000685.1 GCA_022825595.1 Bryobacterales bacterium
AACCAGTCGCGCGTCGGTTCGGTGATCCCCACCTGCTTCCGTACGTCGTGCGCCAAGTGGCTCAGGGTGTAGCGCTGTCGCATGCGGCGCTCGTCGGTGATCTCCTCGTCCCGCCCTGTGAAGGACACGGGCTGGAAGGCGATGAAAGCGATGCGGCCCGGGTTGTCGCGGGCGAACTGGATGATCGGGCCGACCTCCTCGTTGTTCACGTTGTTCACGAGCGTCGTGACCAGCACGATCTCGATCCCTGCGTCGTGCATGTTCTCGATGGCCTTGATCTTGACGTCGAAGAGGTTGCCGATCTTGCGGTGCTGGTTAGGCTCGTTGCCGATACCGTCGAACTGCAGGTATGCGTAGCGCATGCCGGCGTCCGCCGCGGCTTCGGCAAACTCCCGGTTCTTGGCAAACTCGATGCCGTTGGTGGCGGCCTGCACCGAGTTGTAGCCGATCTGTCGGCAGTAGCGGACGGCCTTGAGGAAGTAGGGTGACATAGTGGGCTCGCCGCCCGAGAACTGCACGGACATCTGGCGCCGTGGCTTGATCTGGATGGCGTTGTCGAGGATCGTCTTGATCTCTTCCCACTCCAGCTCGTGCACAAAGCCGACCTGATTGGCGTCCATGAAGCACGGGTCGCACATCATGTTGCAGCGGTTGGTCAGGTCCACGGTCAGCACGGCGCCGCGGCCCCACTTGACGGTTGAGGAGCCGTGATTGTGCAGATCCTCGTCGTTGTGCGCGCGGATGTCGCGCCCGGGGAACTGCGACTCGATGTGCTCGAGGAACTTGGCGTCGATCGCCATGACGTCCTCGGTCTTTCCGTGCCGGGGGCACTCCTTGACCATCCAGATCTCGTTGTCCCGCTGCACGATGGTGGCCTTGACCTCGCCGACCTTCTCGGTCTTCAGGATCGAATAGTCGACCTCGCCGCTGAGGATCACCTCGCGGGCCTCGCGCACGCACTTGGGGCACAGCGAGTCGGTCTCCCGAGGCCAGCCCAGCGGCGGCTTGGTCTTCTCCCAAGACTTGAGCATGGGCTTCTCGGACCAAGCCGGCGTAAAGGCCGGATTGGGGGTCTTGCGGGCGTCGAGCCTGCGGGCGACCTTCCAGCCTACGGTCGCCATCTTGGACAGGGCGCTCTCAAAGTACTTCACGGGTCGGTGCATTCTTCAGATCTCCTAACTCCAGGCTCGCCGTCCTCCGCCACCCGGCGGAGCGCGCACGTCACGCTCCACCGCGCTCCGGCGGTCCCGGCAGCGCCGTTCACGTTAGATTCTGCCCCTTGTGGCTCCGTCCGCGCAAGTGGCCCGAGCCGAAGTGCCGAATTCTAGCCCCGTATGGCAGTATTGGGGTCTGAACTGCGGCAGGTCCCGAGCGCCGATCGGGCGCGGCCAGAAACGGGGGCCGGGAGAGGTGCTTGGAAGCGGCCGAACAGATTAAGCAGAAGGCTCGCGAGCTCGGTTTCGAGCTGGCGGGAATCGCCCCGGCCGGCCCCACGCTGGATTCGCTGTTCTACCAGCGCTGGCTCGAGGACGGCTGGCACGGCGAAATGTCCTACCTCGAGGGAAGGCGAGGCGAAATCCGCTCCGACGTACGCTCGCTCATGCCCTCCGCCCGCTCGGTGATCTGCGTCGGGATGGTCTACAACACCCGCGAGCCCTACTCCACGCAAGCCGGGCCTGCCGAGACCGGTTGGATCTCGCGCTACGCCTGGGGCAAGGACTACCACTCCCTGATGAAGCGGCGCCTCCGACGCCTAGCGGACTGGATTCGCGAGACGCACGGCCCGGAGGCCCGGTGCAAGGTTTGCGTGGACACGTCACCCGTCCTGGAACGTTCCTATGCGCGCGCCGCCGGCTTGGGGTGGATCGGCAAGAACTGCTGCCTCATCGACGAGCGGATCGGTTCGTGGTTCTTCCTCGGCGAGATCCTCACGTCACTAGAACTGGATCCGGACGGGGAAGTTCCCGACCGCTGCGGCACCTGCAGGCGCTGCATTGACGCATGCCCGACCGACGCGCTGGTGCAGGTTGAAGAGCCGGGCGGCCCCTCCCACGCGCTAGATTCTCGCCTGTGCATCGCGTACTGGACCATCGAACTGAAGGGCTCAATCCCCACCGAGCATCGCGAGGACGTCGGAAAGCACGTCTTCGGCTGCGACATCTGCCAAGACGTCTGCCCGTGGAACACCCCCCGACGAGCCGCGGTCACCCAAGAAGAGGCATTCCAGCCGCGGAATGCCAGGCCCGAGTTGGCCGAAGCGGCAGCGCTGACCGCCGACCAGTTCAAAGAGCGCTACGACAACACCCCCTTGGAACGTGGGGGCCACGCGGCATTCCTGCGCAACGTGGCCACAGCCATGGGAAACAGCGGCGAGCCATCGTTGCGGATCCCGCTGGAGCGGATGGCCGCCAGCAAGAATCCGGTCGTGCGAGAGCACGCCATTTGGGCCCTGGGCCGTCTTCGTGCGGGGGCGAAGCGGCCTGGGCCAGATGGCGGCTAGTTGTTTCCGTCGTCCTCCTCGACCGGGGCGGCGTCGATGATCTCAACCTCGAGGTCTTCCTCCTCGGCGCGCGCCTTGGCGGTCTCGGCGTCGACAACCTCAAGGGCGATCGGCTGCTCCATGTAGGCTGCCCCGGCGCCGGCAGTCAGGATCATCAACCGGTAACGCTTCATTTCTATCGACTCGGGGATCTCGAAGGTAATCGACTCGGCTGTCTGCTCGGTGATCTTGAGCGCGATGTCCGTGCCGCCTGCGGTGAGGTAGAGCGTGTCTACGGCGTTCTCAGCAAGATCGGTGCCCTTGGCCATGGCGGTTCCCCCGGGCGCGACGGCATCCGGCTCCACAGAGGTCACGCGCGGCACGGCCAGCAGGCTGGCGCAAGCGACCACCAGTGCCAGAATTGCGAGACGGAGAGTAGTTTGCATTTGTTGGCCTCCCTTGGCTGTTTCCGGCAACGATGGTAAACCCAGCGGCGCGGTGGTCGCAAGTGCCGACCCCTGAAATCGACCTCGCGCTGCGCAGTGAGGCACCTCGACGAGGCGTCTTCGCCGCGCGGGAAGGCTGGTCCTGGAGACCGGTTGCCAGAAGGGCGAGCCTCGCGCCGATAGCCGGCTGCACAAACCGCAATTCTCTGTCACAGCGGCGAATGGACCTTGGGTGGCCAGCGGCAGGAAAGAGCGCCGGCGCCCCTGCACAACTCTTGGCGCTCGCGGCTGATTGCGCCCGCACGCGGGACGCGGGTACACTGGGATTTGCTCCGTGTGGAACGAGCATGGTTCATCGACACGGCGGCATTGGAAGAAAAGCCGTTTCACTTTCGGGCAGTGATCGACAGCGGCCTTGTGCGGCTCCCTGAGCACTGGGATCTGGCCAAGGGGGTATTGGCGTCCGGCTGCGCAACGCTGCTGGACAAGCACGGGCTGCGATCGATCCGTGTGCGGGGGCGCATTGAGGCCTCCGCGCTGTCCGACTGCGATCTTTGCCTGAAGCAGGTCCGCCACGACTTTGACGCCGATTTCGAGTTGCACTTCTATCCGATGGAGATGATCGACGGGGGCGGCGAGGCGGCGATCAGTCGCGCAGAGACAGAGGTCGGATTCTACGAGGGGGACGGGGTCGCGCTGCCCGATGTGATCCGCGAGCAGTTGCTGCTCTGGTTCCCGGTGCGAAACTTGTGCAGCCCGGGCTGCAAAGGGCTGTGCCAGATCTGCGGGAGCGACCGCAATGTGGACCCCTGCACCTGCAGGCCGCGATTTGAGGATCCGCGCTGGGACGCGCTACGCCAGCTGACCCTAGAGCGCTGAGACACCAACCCTTGGGAGGATTCAAGCATGCCAGTCCCGAAGCGCAGGCATTCCAGAGCCCGGCGTGACAAGCGCCGCGCCCACCATCATCTCAAGCGCCCGGCCGGGTCCGTATGCCCCAACTGCGGGGTCATGATCCTGCCGCACCGCGTCTGCCCGGAATGCGGTCACTACAAGGGCCGCGAGGTCGTTGAAGTCGACGAAGAATAGGACGCCGCCGCGAGCGCGAGGCTGAGCCAAATGGTCCCACCAGTCACCATCGCAGTCGACGCCATGGGCGGGGACGGTGCTCCGGCGGTGGAAGTCGAGGGATCGCTGCTGGCCGCCGAAGAGTTCGGAGCACGAATCCTGCTCGTGGGACGCGAGCGCGCGCTGCGCAGGGAACTCTCGCGTCACTTTCCCGCCCAGGGCCAGATAGAGATCGTCAACGCGAATGACGTGGTGACGATGCACGACAACCCGTCGGTGGCGCTGCGGTCCAAGAAGGACAGCTCGATCCGAGTGGCCGCCAAGCTCGTGCATGAAGGCAAGGCTGCGGGACTGGTCTCAGCGGGCAACACAGGCGCCGTGATGGCCTCCGCCCTGCAGGGCATGGGCCGCATTTCGGGCGTGAAGCGACCGGCCGTGGCGCAGGTCTTCCCGACCGGATCTGGTGGTCGCACGCTGGTCTTGGACGTAGGCGCGAACGTGGACTGCACGGCAGCGATGCTGGCCGAGTTCGCGGTCATGGGCCACGTCTACGCCCGCGTGATGTTCGGCTGCGAGAGACCGCGAGTGGGTCTGCTGTCGATCGGCGAGGAGGACCACAAGGGCAACGAGCTGACCCGCGAGACGATGGCACTGCTCAGGAAGCGGACCCTGAACTTTGTCGGAAACGTCGAGGGCCGCGACCTGTTCTCGGGGAACGCCGACGTGGTGGTGTGCGACGGCTTCGTCGGAAACGTCGCGCTGAAGGTCAGCGAGGGCCTCGTCTCCACGATCAAGACCATGCTGATCAAGTCGCTGGAGGCGACCGTGATGCGGCAGATAGGGTACGGCTTGGCTAAGGGCGCCTTCGAAGAGTTCCAGAAGCGCGTGGACTACGAGGAGTACGGCGGGGCCCCGATGCTAGGCGTGCGCGGCGGGGTGATCATCTGCCATGGCAGGTCGACACGCCAAGCCGTCAAGAACGCGGTGCGCGTAGCGATCGACTTCGAGACCGGCGGCATCATGCGCCAGATCGAGACCAGCCTCGAGCGCAACCTGGAAGCAGGGGGTGCGCCCCGAGAGCCCACTACGGGTACTGCACCGTCGGCGACATCTTCGCGGCCCGAATAGGGCCCCGGGGAGGCGCTGCCTCCGTCAAGCGGCAGCGCTGCCGAGCGATAGGCACATCGCGGGCAGCTGTTGCTCAACCTGTTCTCCGAGCGCCTTCAAGGCGCACTCGTCGAGGCTCGCCTGAAGGGCTTGGAAGAGCTCCCGCTCTTCCCTCCGGATGTGCCGCACCAACCGTTCCCGTAGGTGGAGCAGCAGGTCGCGGCACTGCTCTGGGGGTCGCTGCTGAAGCAGCGAGAAGCAGGAACGCAGATCCTCATGGTCGGCCAGGAGTGCGTCGACCAGAGAAGGGTCGGGAATCGCCTTCCTGGCGACCGGAAAGACGAAGCGCTCCTCCACGGCGAAGTGTCCCAGGTACTCGTGCTCCCAGAGCGTCAGTGCTTGGGCGCGCAGCTCGGCGAGCGTCCATTTGGGATCCGACCCACGAAGCCCGCGCCTGATGTACACGCCCAGCGCAAGGCCATCGTGGTGCTGGCGCGAGAGCGGCACCAGTGCTGGGTCCCTCTTCATGCCTCCAACCTATCAGGCCATCCCCTTCGGTCCGGCGCAGATCTGGACCGCTTGCAGCATCCTTACGTCGTGCCGGAGGTGGATGTCCACGATTTTTCGACGGGGGCTTGGTCGACCTTGCCGGCCAAGCTGCCTGTGCCGACCGCCGCCGGTGGGCTTGCGGCTCTCGACGAATCGATTCACTACTTCGGTGGCGAGACAGGCCAGGACCTAGCGCATTCGGACGCGCATCGTCTCGACACAGCACCGGGGGAATGGCATCCGGCCGGCACTCTGGTGACAGGCCGGCATGGTGCCGGGACGGCTGTGCTGGACGGCCGCATCTATGTGGCCGCCGGCAGCGGCGGGCGAGGGGGCGGGCCGGAGCTGGACTCGACCGAAGTGCTGGATGCCGGCCTGTGACGGCGGGCAGCTGTGAAGCGGTCAGCAACTGCACAACATATCCGCAGCCCACCTCTCTGAGATAGCTGGCGAAGTCTTGGGCAAACGCGATTGGTTCGGCGATGCGTTTATGACAGACCAGTCGCCGACAGGAACAAACCCTATGCTTGCGGTGTCTAAGCGAAACAATGAAGCCGATGAACAGGAAACTGAAGCGCGTTGTTCTGTGGTTCGCCGCGACAGCCGCCTTGGCAGTCCTCGGGGCGGCGGGGCTTCAAGCTCTGCTATCGCATCTCAGCCTTCGTAACATCCCTCCCCCAGGCAGACTGGTCGAATTGAACGGAAGGCAGGTCCATCTGCTCTGTGCCGGAGAGGGATCCCCAACTGTGGTCCTCGAAGCGGGTGCGGGCTCGCTAGTGTGGATGTCCGTGTTCGCCGAGATTGCCCAACTAACGCAAGTATGCACCTACGACAGACCAGGTCACGGCTGGAGCGAGCCCGCCAGTTCGCCGCGAACTGCTGAAACGATGGTGCAAGAGTTGAAGATACTCTTGCAAACCGCTGAAATAAGACCACCTTATGTTCTCGTAGGGCACTCCTTTGGAGGCGTGTTGATGCAGTTGTACGCCGCTCGGTTTCCGAATGACTTCGAAGGTGTGGTGTTGGTGGACTCTTCACATCCCGATCAGATCCATCGCACGTCGGACCTAGAAGAGCTAGATAGCCTCGTAGTGGTACTGAAGGTCCTAGGGCCGCTTGGAGTGGCTCGGGTTTTGCTTCCTGCGATGGAGGGTGATCCGGCTTCCCGCGACATTGTGGTACGGGAGCAGGAAAGGGAACTGCTGATGACCAATCGAACGCTCCAGACCGTCGTGAAGGAAATGTCCGCCATGCGCCAGAGCTTGCGAGAGGTTGGGGACAGTTCTGTCGACTTCGGCAACAAGCCGCTCGTAGTATTGACCGGAGGGCGACGACAAGCAGAGTGGTGGCATCACATGCACGAGGATTTGTCTAGGCTGTCGACCAACAGCGAGTGGCAGGTCGTGGACGGTGCTGGCCATTTCATTCAGCATGACCGGCCAGATGTGGTAGTGGAGGCTGTCCGAAGCGTGATTGAGAAGGCGGAAGCCAAGGCCGACAGTCCTCTGCCTTGATCTCGGAATCTGCCGTACGAACATTCGCTGGACGCATGCAGATTCCTCGTTGCGAGAGCCGTCACTCCGAGCCCAACCCATTGCGATGTGGCAGAAGGGCCAGCCGCCAAGGACTGCGGTATGCCTCTGACGACGAGTCGTTGGCTACGCTGCCGTACCAGCTGGACGGATGGGGCCGTGACCCGCCGTGACGTCAGCCAAGCAGGCTGCCGCTCGACATGATCGCCGACGAGACCAGGTTACTGATATCCCCTGCGCTCGACGTCAAGCCAAGGTGATGAGATCCGCACACGTGGCGCCCAGATAGGCTGGGGGGCAACGCAGCGGGTCATTGCGCTTCCTCGCGCTCAAAGAGCCCTGCCGCCAGCAGGCCATCGAACACCGATTGCGCCCGCTCGTCGAGCGTCTCCCCAGCGACCGAAACATCCGCTCCGGCAAAGAAGCTTGCGTTCCTTGCCAAGAATTGCAGGTAGCCGTCGAGCGTCATCTCGGCGGTGAATATCCCTCCCTCACGAAGCTCGTCCAAGATCTCGCGCGCCGTGTTGCCAGTGATGTAGGTTGGTCCGTCCCGGGACACCTCACCGTCGAAGGCTCCGTTCACCCGAACTACCATCTCTCAGTCCTCCCGTGTTGCCGATTCCTCCGCATCGGTCACGCTGGGCGAATCACATCCTCCAGCAGCCATCGGGCCTGATACGGTCTCCGATATCGCGGTCGCCTCCCCAAAGCTCGGGGCACATCACGACCGGCTGCGGCACCGTCTCGTGGGCGACGCAGCCTACCGTGGACCTGCCGCGAACGATGCGTCAGTCCGTGGAGAGCTGCTCGGGCTTGTAGCCGCCCATCCTCCGGAAGTGGAGGAAGAACGCTCCGAACAGGACGACCAGCGCCACCGGAAGGGCGGCGACGTACTTGAATGTGGCGGCCGGTCCGAAGCGGTCGTAGAGCCGGCCCATGATCGGGACGACCGTGCCGCTTGAGAACACGCCCGTGCCGCCCATGACCGCCAAGGCGACTGGGCCGCCCTTCGGGAAGCGCTCCGAGGTGACGCCGAGCATCACCGGCCAGAAGTACGTCTTGCCAACGCCGAAGATCGTGGCGGCTGCGAAAGCTCCGGCCATGGTGCTGACCGAGCCCAGGGAGTAAAGGCCGGCGGCAGTGAGCACGGCTGCAATCGTCATCAGCCCGAACGGCGAGAACTTGTGGGCCAGCGGCCCGCCGAAGAAGCGCAGGACGAACATAATTCCGGCCGTGTAGACGAGGATCAGTATGCCGGGCATGCCGCCCGTGAGACTCGTGATGAGCGAAGGCACCCACTGGTCGGGCCCCAGTTCGGACGCGGACGTCAGCCACATGCAGATCCAAAGGAAGATGAAGGACGGCCGCAGGAGCTCGCGAAACATCTCGCTGTTGCTGACGCCGGCCGCGACCCGCTCGGTAGCGGGGAATTTCTGGCCCCTAATCAGGATCAGGTACGCCAGGGCGACGGCAGGGATTGTCATCAGTTTGACCCGCCAGCCGAGAGTCTGAGTTCCGGCATCTACGTCACCGCCGAGCCCCATGGCCATGCTGATGAAGTAGGCCAGCAGCCCGCCAACGATCAGGCCTCCGGGCCACCACGCGTGCAAAACGTTCATTCGGTGGGTCTTGTCTTCCGGGTAGAGGGTCGAGCAGAGGGGATTGATGACCCCCTCGACAAGTCCTTGGGCCAGCCCCAGCGCCAGCATGGCCGTCCAGATCATCAGCGTGACCGGGTTGCCGAAGATCGACGCCACTGGAGATTCCGGAAGCGGGGCGAACACGATCGCGAGGATTCCGAAGATGTAGAAGAGGCCAGAGATCGTCAGCAGGCGACGCATGCCGAACAGGTCAACTAGCGATCCTCCGATGAGTATGGAAACCGTGAAGCCGTAGAAGGCCGGCTGGAAGATGAATCCCAGTTGTTCCTTGGTGAGCTGGAAGTCCGTTCCGAGAGCATCTGCCGCGTCGCCTCGGATGGAGAAGAACATCGAGGTTGTCACGAGGGCGATGCAGCTCGCCAGGAAGAGTCGGCTTCGGTTCATTTAGGCCCTCCTTCAGGGATTCGGGGAGATAGCGTACCACAGAGAGGGGCCCTGAGACGGCTGGCCAGCTGACGGAGCCAAGCCTAGGCGTACCGGGTGTGGCGCCGCTCCGCCTCGCAAGCTGCAGCGGCTACGGGGGATCGGAGCAGGTGAACGAGCGGCTACTTGCAGGATCGCCCTGCCCGTCGTAGACCGCAACCTGGGGGTAGGGGCACAATGGCCTGGTCATTTCAGTCCGTCCCTCGACCACGCGGGACGCCTCGATGCGCTCCGGAGCGATGTCGCGCTCAACCCAGTCCACCAAAGCACCGAAGTAGTCCGCACCGAAGACACCCAGCCCGCCGCTGCAGTGGAACATTCCGGGCACCATGAACAGCCGGAAGAAGTCGCCGGTCGACTCGCCAGTCACCCCGCGCGCAGCTTCCTAGTAGTCCACGCCCATCATCGGATTCAGAGCCGTGTCGGCCCAGCCGAAGTACATCAGCATCTTTCCCCCGGCGTCGCGGAAACGCGACAAGTCCGGGTCCGTCGCATCAAGGATCGAGCGGATGAAGCGCATGCGTGACGGGTCGCGGTCAAAGTCGAAATCTTCAACGGAGAGTTCGGGGTCGTCCCGCTCGAACGCCATGTAACGCAGGAACGTCTCGGCAAAGATCTCCTGACGAGACGGGCCCTCCCGGCTCAGCAGCCAGCCGTTCCAGCCGGAGGCAACGCGTCGGCCTGAGCGCGGCGCGGCTTCGGACCCGACCGGCAGGCCGGGGAAGATGACATCTCCGCCGCTCACGACGCCGCCGTAGACCTTGTCCAGGGCGTCGATCTGCGCTTCGGTGAAGCAGTCGGGCGCGGCCCCTTCGGTGCAGGGCTGGAGATCCTCGCCAGGTTCGAAGTCGCACTGCCGGGGATCTTCCAGCAGACCGTCGCGCAGGCCGTCCAGAGCGTCACATTTCTCGTACACCGCCTTGGCCACGACCTGGATCTTGGCGAGATCCAAGCCCGTGCTGGCGAGGGCCCGGGCGTTCCACGCGCCCCAGATCTGTGTGCCGGTGAAATCCAGCACCGGGGCACCCACCAAGATCCCGTCAAAGTCCGTGGGGAACCGCTGGGCGGCCATCAGCCCCTGCCGACCGCCGGTCGAGCACCCCTGCCAATAGGAGTAATTGGGCGGCTGGCCGTAGTAGAGCTCGACGAGCTGTTTGGCGGTCTGGAGGGTCAGGCGGACCGCCCGAAAGCTGTAGTCCACCTCCTTCTGGCGGTTGTTCAGCGCAAATGTCGCGAGCGGCTCTGCCGTGCGATCGTGGCCAGTGTTCGTGTAGACCGAAACGAAACCGTCGGCGGCCACCCGGGACGAGCGGGCGACCCGCTGGGGTGCATCGGGCGAAGTGCCGGCGTAGCCTCCGTTGCCCTGCATCAGGATGCGCCCGTTCCAGTCCTCGGGCATCACGACCTCGAACAGGATCTCCGGCGGCAACATTCCCAAGACCCTGCAGCGCTTCGGGGCCGGGCCGGTAGCGTCCAAGGCCACAGCCGAGAGGACCGTGTACTCATGCACTGTCCGCTCGCCCAGGGCGGAGCAGGGCACGGCGGGCCTGGCAGCCGAGGCCGGGATTGCGGCCGCAACCACGCAAATGAGGGCGGCGAGCGGGACAGCGGCGGCCGTCGGCCGCCATAAAATGTGTGGGACGTGCCCGGTTGGCGGAATTGGCAGACGCAACGGACTTAAAATCCGTTGTCCGCGAGGACGTGTGGGTTCGAGCCCCACACCGGGCACCACTTCTTCGACCTGCACCGCTCAGGCCAGGCCCCGGGGGAACTGGCGGCTCACGGCGGGCAACCCCTCGTCGGCATGGTAGGAACTGCGCACGAGGGGCCCGGACTCGACGTGCCGAAAGCCTATGGACCGGCCGAACTCTCCGATCTGCTCGAATTCGGCGGGGGTGTAGTACCTCTGGATCGCGAGGTGGTCGGGTGACGGGCGAAGGTACTGCCCGACAGTGAGAATGTCCACTCCGCTGGCGCGCAGGTCCTGCAGCGTCTGCCAAACCTCGTCGAGCGTCTCGCCGAGGCCGAGCATGATCCCCGACTTGGTCGGAACACCGTTGCGGTCAGAGGCATGCCGCAGCATGGCCAGCGAGCGATCGTAGTCCGATCCTGCACGCACGGTCCGGTACAGGCGGGCGACGGTCTCCACGTTGTGGTTGAGGATCGCCGGGCGGGCGTCGAGCACGGTGTCCATGGCCTCGGTAGATCCTTGGAAATCCGGCACGAGCACTTCCACGCTGCAGGCAGGCAGGCGCTCGCGGATGGCACGGATGGTCATCGCGAACAGCTCCGCGCCGCCGTCCGGCCGATCGTCGCGGTTCACGCTCGTGATGACTGCGTGGCGCAGACCCATCGCGGCAACGGCGGTGGCGACACGCCGCGGCTCGTCATAGTCGACCGAGAGCGGGGGCCCTTTCTGAACAGCGCAAAAGCCGCACCGGCGAGTGCAGACGTTGCCGAGGATCATGAATGTCGCACTCAGGCGGTTCCAGCAGTCGCCAACGTTCGGGCAGGCCGCGCTCTCGCAGACGGTGTGAAGGCGGAGGTCCGCGACAAGGCGCTTCAGGCTGCGGTAGTTCGTGCCGGTTGCGGCGGGGGCGAGCAGCCATCTGGGGCGCTGGCCGGCCGGATTCTCGGCGGGCTTGGCGTGAGCGGGGACCATGGGCTTCACGCGCAGTTCACCCACGGGCACGAAGCCGCTCACGATTGCTCCGGGACACTGACCGCGCGGCCTGCACGGCCTCGCGCGGCGGCGAGTCTCATGCTAGCAGCGCGGGTGGCTAGTCCTCGCTGGTGAGGAACCGATGTACGAATGCCGCCAAAATGCCTCCGACGGGGCACGCCACGAAGTAAATCCACAGCGAGGACATCGCGGTGGGGGCGTCACTGAAGAGCGCAGGACCCAACGTGCGGGCGGGATTGAGCGAAGCGCCGGTCAGCGGGCCGCCCATCGCGATGCAGGCGGCGAGCGTCAGGCCGATTGCGACGGGTGCCAGATTCCCGGCCTTTCCGCTGACGGCTGAGTGGTAGATCGAATTGACCAGCAAGAACGTGAGGATGACCTCGATCAGGAAAGCCTGTCCCGTGCCAATGCCCTCCGCCGGGACTGTGGCGCCGAGCGAACCGGCGTTAGCTCCGAGTGAGTAGAGAAGCGCGGATGCGCCGGCAATCCCGCCGATCAGCTGGACGACGATGTACCCGATCGCGTCCCCGAGCTTGATCTGGCCTCCGACCAGCAGTCCGATCGTCACAGCCGGATTGATGTGGGTGCCCGAAATCCCCCCGTAGGCGTAGGCGAACGCCATCACCACAAGGCCGTGGGCCAGTGCCACCGCCACCAGGTTGCCGCTGACAGCAGCCGCACCTGCTCCTATGAAGATCAGCGAAAACGTTCCGATGAACTCCGCCACGAGTGCCTTCGTCTGCATGCATTCCCTCCAGTTACGCGGACATGCCCCAGCCAGCCGGGGCCCTTGACTTGCGAACCGGATTGTATCACCGGG
>JAJDWM010000527.1 GCA_022825595.1 Bryobacterales bacterium
GTCTCGCGGCACCCGTAGCTCGAGCTTGCCAATGCGGGTGACCAAGCCCCGGCTGTCGGAGCCCGCGCGATACCCGAGCCGATCGGCCGTCCGCTCAACTGACTCAGCTCCCAAGGCCTCGGTTATCTCCACCGCGAGAGACTCCTGCAAAGCCTCTTGCACCAGTTGTTTCATCAGATTGCGGTCGCGGCTGACGAGGCCTTCGATCCCGCTCGATTTCGCGCTACGCTTGGCTCGGGTGGTCATGGCTGCTACCCCTTGTGACAACCCTCTGCTACCAGACCTACTGGCACCACTGACTTGCGCGGAGAGGGTCGGGAACATCCGCAAGACCTGCAGCCACTTCGGCATTCCACGCTCTCTCTTCTAGTATGCCCTGGAGACTCAAGCGCACCAGTGACGTGAAGGTCAACGAGGTGTTGGTACACTCGTTGCCGACCGCGCCGTTTCCCGAATAATTCGGGTTGTCGTCGCGCTCTCGGAGCAAAGATGCAGGCAAAAAATGACCGGTCCGTCGTGACGATTTGACACGCCGACAGACGCCCCATCGCACCTTCTACTTCACTTTCCACGCCACCGGCGCCATGGTGTGGGCGCCATGGCTGGAGAGTTCCGTCCCAGCAGTGATCCTGGATGAGCGGCTCCGGTCGGCACAGAACCAATTCGCGTCGCTGGCGGACGTTCTTGAGTTGCAGGCCTCGACATCGACCGCAGCTGACAAAGGGCAGGCGCATCGGGACGAACCCCTCGGGTTGCACTCGTTGCAATGGTGGAGGCCAGAATTCAGCCATCTCGACGAAGGAATCGGGTCAACGCTTCGACGAAGGCTGCCCGATGCTGCGAGAAGATGCGGCCAGTCGCCTCGGGCCAAGCGCTGTGGGTCACGATGACCAGATGCTCGGCCGGGTTGACGACGATGGCTTGACCAAAGATGCCGATGGCGTGGTAGACGCCGCCGTCACCAAGCCACCACAGATAGCCATAGTCATGCGATCCCTTGGAGGGAGTGCTGGACTCCTCCATCCAACCCTCCGGCAGGACCCGGGAGCCGTTCCGCAGCATGCCATCGCGCAGGGCAAAGAGACCAATGCGGCCGTAGTCGCGCAGCGTGGCACTGATACAGCAGCCGCCATGCTCACCGCCATCTTTTTCGATGAGTAGCCAGTTGGCAGCCGACTCCATCCCGAACGGACGCCAGATTTTTTGCGTCAGATAGGTCGAGAGGTTGTTACCGATCGCGGCTCGGAGCAGGACACCGGCCAGATGCGTCTCTCCGGTGTTGTAGTTGAACACGTCACCCGCCTCTGTGACGCGCGGCTTGGCTGCCAAAAGGCGCAGGCGCTCCAGTGAGCTCAGTGAAGCGCTGCGGACAACATCGGACTCGGGATCCGCATAGTCCTCACTCCATGCCACTCCCGAGGCCATCTGCAGCAAGTCACGAAGGGTCACGTCATCGTACGACGACCCTTTGAGCAGCGGTACGTAGTCGGTGACTCGCTGCTCGACGTTCGCGATGAAGCCGTCCTGGAGCGCCGCACCGATGAGCAATGACACCACCGACTTGGCCACCGAGTACGATACCCATTTCGTATCTCGATCGCTCCCCTGACGGTAGCGCTCGACGGCAATCTTACCGTCTTTGATGGCTAGCAGTCCGACCACTTGATTGTGCTCGAGAAAGTCCTCTAGGTCGAAGCGCTCTCCCTCCACGTTGTAGCGCAGCCGTGAGATGTCGTGCGGGCTCTCGGGTAGTACATACGGATCATCGCTTGCTGGGATCTCGCGAGTTTCAAAGAGGCGGTCGTAGTTCGGAAAGCCGGCGAGCTTTTCCTCATGTGACCAAGTCAGGACGCTCGCAGAAGGCCGGGGTGCTCGCATAGCAGGCACCAGTGGCGACGATGAAGGGGCCGGGCGACAGCCGCTGACGGCGGCCACCAGCACGGCACATGCAAGCATCCGAGATAAGTACACGTCATGCGGATTATCTCATCTTCACCCCGAACACACTCAACTCTTGCATCGCATCCGGACATTCCTCCTCGTCAAGACCGGCGGGCGCTTGGTGAAGTATGCGCGCGACAACTGGCTCCGGTTGGCGGAGGGGCACCTGACGCGACGCCTGTTCACGCAATGCTCGACCGCACTTGGGTGCTGACGGTGCCGACCAGGTGAACCGCTGTGTCAATAGTCCGGCGGCAAGGAAGAAACGGTGCAAGACGAGAGCAGTGTCGAAGAAATCTCGGGATTTCGTGTCGGCTCGTCGGGGTTCGAGTCGCTGTCGCCCGCGTCCCGGCATGCCTGACCAAGAAGACGAGAAATAGTGGTTCACCCGGATGGTGACGGGCGTAGAATGCTGCCAAAACTCGGCGATCAAAATCGTAAATGTCGGTTTAGAGAACGAAGGAGACGACACATGCAGGTTTCGTTCTTTCGAGCCACCTTGGCCGCTGTAGGCGTCCTCATACTCGCCGTTCCCGGGCAGGCCCAGATCACAAGGCTGGTCGTCGAGCAGACCGAGGCGCTTGGTCAGGATGGGTACCAGCGACTCATCGGCAAAGCCTACGGCGAAGTCGACCCTAACCTTACGATCAACACCATCATCACGGACCTCGAATTCGCGCCGCGCAACACGCGCGGTATGGTGGAGTACACCGCAACATTCACCATCCTCAAGCCAGCCAATCTCGTGGACACCAGCGGGGTGCTGCTCTACTTCGCCCCGAATCGCGGCAACATGAATCTGACGAATGGCGTTTTCCTGGCCGATGCCCGGCAGGCCGGCCACGTGCTTGTCGCCAGCGGATGGCAAGCAGATCTCGACCGCCCGGATGGGAGAGAGAGGCTTGTCGTGCCAATCGCTAAGTATCCGGATGGATCTAGCATTACGGGGCCGGTGCTCGCGCGTTTCAGCGACATGCCGGTGGGAACACGCACCTTGCCGATCGTTCGTGGCCGCATGACCGGCACCGCCGATCCGGCCAGCCTCGATACATCCAAGGCGACCCTGACCCGCCGGGCTTCCGAGTACAGCGAGGTCATCCCGCTCCACAGCGGGAAGTGGGCATTTGCCGATTGCACCCAGACCCCGTTTCCAGGCACACCCGATCCGCGGAGAGTCTGTCTCGAGGATGGCTTCGATCCGACCTACCTGTACGAACTCGTGTATACCGCCAAAGACCCCAAGGTGCATGGAATCGGGTTCGCTGCCACGCGCGATCTAATCTCGTATCTGCGCTACGGCACGCAGGACGAGACGGGCACGGCCAATCCGCTGCAAGAGGCGATCACCTCGACGGCGAGCTTCGGCAACTCGCAGGCTGGCACTTTCCTCCGCAGCTTCGTTCACCTAGGCTTCAATCAGGATCACTCGGGTCGGATCATCTTCGACGGCGTCAACCCCGAGCGTGCGGCCAGACTGCTGGCGATGAACATCAGATTCGCGGCTCCCAGTGGCAGCACGGGGATGTACGAGCCCGGAAGCGATGGCCTCGTGTGGTGGTCCCAGTACACCGACGAGGTACGAGGCCTTCGCTCAGGGGGCATGCTGGACCGCTGCAGAGCAACCGAAACCTGTCCCAAGATCGTGGAGACCTTCGGGTCAGCGGAGTTCTACCATCTACGGGCGTCGCCAATGCTGGTCGGCACCAGCGCTGATCGCGACATCCCGCTGCCGTCGAACGTGCGACGCTATTACTTCCCGGGTGTGCGACATGGCGGCGGGCAGGGCGGCTTCGATCCAGCCCCACCGCGGGATGATTGCTGCGGGCTGCTCCCGAACCCGAATCCTGTCAGCGACAATCTCAGGGCCCTGCGGACCGCCCTTGTGGATTGGATCGTCAACGGGACTCCTCCGCCACCAAGCCAGTATCCTCGTCTGGATCGAGGAGACCTGGTTGCGCCAACACAGGCGGCAACAGGCTTTCCGACGATTCCTGGTGTTCCGCTCCCGGACGGCATCTTGACACCGTTCTATGAGTACGACTATGGAGCGCAGTTCGACTACGAGGACCTGTCCGGCGTCATTACCATGCAGCCTCCTCCCCTCCGGATGGTGCTTCCCACGGTGGTTCCTAGGGTGAACGCCGATGGGAATGAGATGGTGGGTGTGGCGAGTGTGCTCCACCAAGTGCCTCTGGGAACCTATACGGGCTGGAACACGGTGCCGAGCGGGTTCTATAAGGGCCAGATTCGCAACAATGCCGGGGCCTTCATCCCCTTCGCCAAGACCAGGGCCGAACGGCTGGCCTCCGGCGATCCACGACTGTCGCTCGACGAGCGGTATGGAACGCACGACGAGTATGTCGCCCGGGTGCGTATCGCCGCCGAGCGACTCGTGCGTGGGCGGTACCTCCTCCAGGATGACGCGGACCGTCTGATCGCCGAGGCCGAGGCGAGTAACGTCCTGAAATAGAAGTTCCTGTGTGCCCGGACGAGTCGTCCGGCTCGCCTGCATACAAGTCGCCCAGGACACCGCTGTCGGGCTGCGGGTGCTTGCCCGTGCCTCCGCGTGGATGCGACAAGCCTGGGTGTGGCCGCATGACGGCTCCAGCCAGACTCCGTGAGGCTAGCGAGCACGGGCCGTGCGATAGACTCCCTCGGTACGCTCCCCCCTCAGTGGACGGGTCAAATCCGGCCATTCATGGACACCGCAAAACCGGCCATTTCCGGCGTCCCGAGACGGGGATTGAGTTCTACTTCACGGCGTCCTGCGTTGGCAAGGTGGTCCGGCCCCTGGTGCGCCAGCTGCGAGATCCGCACTTGAGCACGTGGGCGTGGTGGAGCAGGCGGTCAAGCAGCGCAGTGACCGCGGCGGTGTCGCCCAGGAGCTTCCCCCAGTCCTCGACGGGACGATTTGAGGTGAGGATCGTGGAGGCCCGTTCATAGCGGCGCATGATCAGTTCGAGCAGGTCCTCGGCGGCGGTGTGGGGCAGCTTGCGCATGCCGAGGTCGTCGATGATGAGCAGGTCCGCGCGGGTCAGCTCGGTCAGATAGGCCTTTCGGGCCTCGGTCAGCGTTGCCTCGGCGAGCTCCTCGAGGAAGCCGTGCGCTTCGCGGTAGATGACGCGGTAGCCCTGCTGGATGGCGGCACGGCCGATGGCCTGTGCGAGATGGCTCTTGCCGGTACCGGGCGGCCCGAGCAGAG
>JAJDWM010000651.1 GCA_022825595.1 Bryobacterales bacterium
AGCAGCGGGTCCGCGCCGTCGGCCACGCCGCGCCCGATCTCCCCGACGATCCGATCACGGCTCTCCGCAGTGATCACCGGGCCCATCTCGACGTCCTCATCCATCCCCCGCCCGACTCTGAGCGTCCGGGCCGCTTCAACAATCCCTTCTCGGAACGGCGGGTGCGCTGCGTCGACAGTGACAACTTGTGATACCGCCAAGCAGCGCTGGCCGGCGCAGCCAAAAGCGCTGTCGGCGATGATTTCCGTGGCCGTTTCCAAGTCGGCGTCGGGCATCACCACAACGTGGTTCTTCGCTCCTCCTTGGCATTGCACCCGCTTGCCGTGACGGGCGGCCAGGGAGTACACGTGGCGGGCCACGGGACTCGAGCCGACAAAGCTGATCGCGCGCACGGCCGGGTGCTCGATCAGAGCGTTTGCGGCCTCGCTCCCGCCATGCACGAGATTCGCAACGCCGTCGGGAAGGCCAGACGCCTGGAGGGTTCTCAGGATCTCGGCAATCGCTAGGGGGACCTTCTCAGATGGCTTGATGACGACGGTGTTCCCGCAAGCGATGGCATAAGGCAGGAACCACAGGGGGATCATGGCCGGGAAGTTGAATGGCGTGATCACGCCGACGACTCCGAGCGGCTGGCGGAGCATGACCTCGTCGATGCCGCGAGCGATGTCCTCAAGGTTGTAGCCCTGCATCATCGTTGGAATTCCGCAGGCAACCTCGACGTTCTCGATCCCGCGGCGCAGCTCACCTCTGGCTTCGGCCAGCGTCTTTCCGTTCTCGGCGGAGACCAGATGCGCGATTTTCTCGAACCTCTCCTCGAGCAAGTCCTTGAAGCGGAACAGCACTTGGATCCGCTCCCCAGGCGGTGTGTCGCGCCAATCCGGAAATGCCCGACCTGCGGCCCGAACTGCGTCGGAAACCGCATCCCCCCCGCCCACTGGCACGGCTGCCAGAAGCTCGCCAGTAGCAGGATCGATAACGTGCGAAGCGTCGGCTGTGGATGTGTCCATCCATGTGCCCCCCACGAAGTTTGCGACTGATTGCATACCGCTGATTATTGCCCAGAGTGATACAAGAGAGGTCCACGCATACGATGGGGGCAGTCCGATGAGGGGGCAGGGCCGGGCAGCAAGCTGGGAGCGGGCCGTCTTGGCCTCGGCGGGCAGTACGCACCGACGGCCAAAAACGAGCGAGCGGCACGGTCCGCCCCGCCCCAAGCCAAGGCGTGGGTTGCTGCTTGCGCTTCTGCTGGTATCCGGGCTGGGTTGCTCGGGCGAGGCCGACCGCCCCCCGAACTTCATCATCTTGCTCTGCGACAACTTGGGATACGGGGACACCGAGCCATTCGGGTCCCGGCTCCACCGGACGCCAAACCTGAATCGCATGGCCCGAGAGGGCCGGAAGCTGACGCACTTCTATGCCAGCGCGGGCGTGTGCACGCCGTCCAGGGCCAGCCTAATGACCGGCTGCTACGCGCAGCGCGTGGGACTTCACCGGACACCTCGCGACCTTCACGTGCTTCGGCCAGTCTCGCCGTACGGTCTCAGCTCAGAAGAGACCACGCTCGCCGAAGTCCTCCGTGACAGTGGCTACGCGACCAGCATCATCGGCAAGTGGCACCTTGGGGACCAAGCGGAGTTCCTGCCCACCCGCCATGGCTTCGACTCCTACTTCGGGATCCCCTACAGCGACGACATGACCCAAGAGCGGGGCAGCAACCAATCGCGCTTCGAGGGGCACCTCTGGCCACCGCTTCCTCTGATGGAGGACGAGAGGGTAATCGAAGCCCCGGTGGACCGCAACCTGCTCACGAAGCGCTACACGGGGAGGGCGCTCAGTTACATAGATGCCAATCAGGACCGACCATTCTTCCTACTTCTGTCGCACGCAATGCCCGGCAGCGAGCGCGTGCCGTTCGCCAGCGCCGCGTTCCGCGGGAGGAGCCAGAACGGGCTGTGGGGCGACGCGGTGGAGGAACTCGACTGGTCCACTGGGCAGATCCTCGACAAGCTGGCGGAGACCGGGCTAGACGAGCGAACGCTCGTTCTTTGGACGTCTGACAATGGCGCCCCACTGGCTGCCGACGCCAGCAGCCTGACCCGCGGGAGCAACCTTCCCCTGTATGGGCGCGGCTACACCACGGCCGAAGGCGGATTCCGAGTCCCGGCGATCGCGTGGTGGCCCGGCACGATTGCGGCGGGCTCAGTCTCAGACGAATTGATGACTCTGATCGATATCCTGCCGACCTTTGCCGCGCAGGCGGGAGCGCCCCTTCCCCAAGGCCGTGGGATCGACGGGCTCGACGTGAGCGACGCGCTGCTCGGGCACGGCTCCGAGCAATCGCCGCGCCGGGAGCTGTTGTACTACCACCAAGACGAACTGCACGCAGTCCGGGTGGGAGCTTGGAAGCTCTTCGTCCCGCTGCAGGCCCCAAGCTCAAGGCATCCGCACTTCGCTCCTGACGATTCGGGCAGAACGCTGCTCTTCGACCTCTACAGCGATCCCTCAAGCAGTACAAACGTG
>JAJDWM010000206.1 GCA_022825595.1 Bryobacterales bacterium
ACACCCCTGATTGCCCAAGACACTACGTCTGTACGGGTCCGATTTGGACTTCTGGACACCGTAGAAACACACTGGGACGGTTCAGCGTCCGTGACCGGAGGAGATTTGGTCCGCGTGTATGACTGGCGGCCAAGACCTGAAAACAGTGTCGAAGCGTCTGGCGCGTGGACACTATCGACTCGCGTTGGCGTGAACTACAACTGGCGGGCGTACGAGAACCTGCCGGACCGGCAGGTGGAACCCTACCTGTGGACTCCAGGGGTCATTGTCGAGGTCCGTGGCGGCGATGGCGCAAGGGTCCGGATCGAGACGGTCCAGGGTGAGTTTGAGTTCGCAGTGGCGGACGTCAACTTGGCCGAGCCCCAGGAATACCTCAACGGTGCGGCTCTGGTTGACTTGGTGCCCACCGTCGAGAGGCTCGCCGGGGAGGGGCACGAGGATGACTTCGTATCCGTGCTTGGCGGGTCCGGCGGCCCGGTGCGGGTCGCCTGGGTCGCCCATCAGGACGGTGCGAGCGATGTCTTCACCCGCGAAATGCGAGGCGACGGCTGGGGCCCCGTCGAGACAGTCAGCGAGGCCCCCGGCGACATTCACATCGTCCAGATGGGCAGGGCAGGGGACGGAACCGTCTGGTACGTCTGGGCTCAGCAGCTGGACGGCAACTTTGACCTGTATGGGCGAGCGCTGCGCGGGGGATCCTGGGGTCCAACCGTGCGCCTGACCGAGGAGCCCCAACCAGATGTCCTGCCTCGCATGGCCACGGCCACCGACGGGACAGTCTGGCTGGTGTGGCAGGGCTTCCGGGACGGCCAGTCGGACATTCTCCTGCGTCGCTTCGTGGACGGGGAATGGGCTCTGACGCAGCGAGTATCGTCCTCGGACGCAAATGACTGGGAGCCAGACGTTGTAGCCGGACGCGACGGTGAAGTGCACATCGGGTGGGACAGCTACGGCGAGGGAAACTATGACGTCTTGGTCCGCTCTTGGGGTGGGGACCGTTGGGACGCTGGCCCTCAGCCGATCGCCGAGACGCCGCTGTACGAGGCCCACGTTTCGCTTGCGGTAGACGGCCAGAACCGGCTCTGGGCTGCGTGGAACGAGAGCGGCCTCAACTGGGGTAAGGACACCGGATTCCTGTTGCCGGTCGAGGGTACGCTGCTGTACGAGTACCGCTTGGTGCGCGTGGCGGTCAAGGACGGGATCGAGTGGCACATGCCTGAGGGAGACATCAATTCGTCGCTCGCTCCGCATATGGACGAACAGCACAATGACTTTCCTAGGCTGGCGACGGACGGCGCAGGCCGCGTCTGGCTGTTCGGGAGGCACCGCACGATCCGTCAGCGCGACATGCCGAACGACACGCCTCTGCACCGTGCCGCTTGGACGATCTGGGGTTCCACGCTTGACGGCAGTCAATGGACCCTCCCGTATGAGATCCCGAACAGCTACGGGCGTCAGGACGTCCGCTGGGGCGTCGTCGCAGACGGAGACGGCAGCTTGGTCGCTGCCTGGCCAACGGACGGGCGCGACTGGGAGGGGTTCCTGTACCGTCACAATGACGTGTACGCGGCTCGGCTTCCCGGTCTTGGGCGGAGCGCAGCTTCCCCGGTGCTCAGGAGCCGACCGGAACGCGTCATCAGATTCCACGACGTCGCGCCCACTGAGGCGAGGGATCTTGAGCGGCTGCGCGGTTACGAGATCAACTCGCAAGGGAAGACTTACCGCATCTACCGGGGCGACACTCACCGCCACACCGAGTTCTCGATGGACGGGAATAACGATGGCTCGCTGTTCCAGACGTATCGGTACGCCCTCGACGCGGCAAGCCTTGACTACATGCTGGTCAGCGAGCACAACTTCAGCGGTGGCCCGGACAATCCGTACATCAACTGGGTCTTGCAGCAGGTTGTGGACGTATTCTCGGTATCCGGAACGTTCCAGCCCTTCTACGGATACGAGCGGTCCGTGCGCTATCCAGACGGTCACCGGAACATCTTGCTCCCCAAGCGCGGCACGCCAACCCTGCCGATCCTCCCTGAGGAGTCCAGCCACGCCAGCGGGGCCGGCCGTCTCTACGAGTACCTGCGTGGAAACGGGGGGATTGCGATCTCGCACACTTCAGCTACAGGGATGGGAACTGACTGGCGCGACAACGACCCGGAAGTCGAGCCGCTAGTCGAGATCTTCCAAGGGGACCGGGTCTCGGCAGAATACGAGGGCGCGCCGCTGGCCGCGCACCGGGAGCGACCGACCACACAAGCCGGCGGCTTTCAGCCGGCTGGCTACGTCTGGAACGCCTGGGCCAAGGGCTACAAGCTCGGCGTGCAGGTGGCCTCGGATCACCTCTCAACCCACTACTCGTACGCCTGCACGATAGCCGAAGAATTCACTCGCGAGGGTCTGCTGGACGCCATGAAGCAGCGGCACAGCTACGGAGCCACGGACAACATCGTCCTGGACTACCGCCTGGAGGCAAATGGCCGGGAGTACCTCCAAGGAGACATCGTCAAGGCCGAAGGGCCGTTCCGTCTCACGGTCAAGGTGCTTGGCACGACGCGAATCCGCCAAGTGGACATCATCAAGAATCAGGAGTTCGTATACACTCGCCAGATCCTCCCACAGGACTTTGACTTCGAATTCGAGGATGCCAAGAAGGCGGCCGGTGAAGACTACTACTACGTGCGCGTGCAGCAGGCAGACGGGAACCTGGCCTGGTCGTCGCCGATCTGGGTAGCGACCGATTAGCGTTGGGTCGCGCCGCCCCGACCCCGGTCTGATGGGGCAGGCTGAGGACGCTCGGTCCGTTCGGGTATCCCAGGCCATATCGGCCGGTGGTCGCTCGCCGGCTATCCGGTGGGACGGGTGCCGGCTCCCCCGACCGCCGGGAGTGTCGTGCGAGACTATGGGGGCGGCAGGCCTGTTGGCTCCCCGCGTCTCTGGTCTCAGATGGCAGGTCAGTCTGAGCTCCGCAAGTTTCACGGCCGGAACGCCCGGATGCGATCGCTAGTGAGGCTACTACCTCGATGGTAGACACGGCGGTCCAGCTGTTGGACTTCCTCTGGGGTTCGTTCTTGGTCCTGTCCCCCATGCTGCTGGTAGGACTACTGCTGGCTGGCCTGATTCATGTCCTCATATCTCGCAGGGCAGTGCTGAGATGGCTGAGCCGGGACAGCCTGCGATCGGTCTGCGTTAGTGCAGCCATTGGGGTCCCCATTCCTCTCTGCAGTTGCTCGGTTGTTCCCGTTGTGGCAGAAATGCGCAGGAAGGGAGCTTCCCGTTCGTCCTGCATGTCCTTTCTGATCACTGCACCCGAGACCGGGGCCGACTCCATTTTTGTGACGCACGCATTCTTCGGCATTGTTGCCGCAGTCGTGAGACCGGTCGTCAGCTTCATCACAGCGGTGGTGGCCGGCGTTTCTTGCATTGGGTTGATCCGGGAAGACACTCAGCCAGACAAGGCCAGCATCCCTGACGGCCATGTCCACGGAGCAGGGGAAGACGAGTGCGAGCGCTGCGACGACCACGGACACGGGCATCACGAGGCCCTGTTGATCGGCACGGACGAGTGCTATGTGAGCCCGGCAGACTTCCGGCGGCTCATAGCTGACTGGATTCGCAGTCGGACTCGCTGGAGTCGCCGAGCCCGTGCTGGAAGCGCGGAGGCTCCCCAAGCGGCAGCCGGCCACGGTTTCGCGAGCGAAGATCTCGGAGAACCCTCCCCTGGTCTCCCGGAGGGCATGCAAGAGACTGGCAAGACAGCCGGGGGCGAGCCGCTCACGCTTGGCAGGGTGGCCAAGCACATCTTCCGCTACGGTTTTGTCGAAGTCGCGGACGACATCCTCTTTGCGTTGCTGGTGGGCATTGGCTTGGGTGCACTCCTTTACCTTGCAATCCCAGCGGACTTGCTGGCCAACGACCACGCCCGCTGGCTCTCGTATCCGGTAATGGTTGTGATAGGCGTCCCGCTGTACATCTGCGCCTCCGGCAGCACGCCAATTGCCGCGGCATTGGTGGCGAAGGGGCTGAGCCCAGGGGCCGCCCTCATCTTCCTGATGACAGGACCAGCGACCAACTCCGGAACGATTGCCATCATAGTCAGCCAGTTCAGCGCCCGATTCGCTTCGATCTACACGGTCGCAGTGATCGTGGTCACAACGGTCTTGGGCATCGCCGTGGATGTTGTGCTCATTGGTCTTGGGCTGACGCTACCCGTGAACCTATCAGCCTCCGAGTCGCCGGCGATCCAGTTCGTGGAGTGGGCCGGGGCCATTTCACTGATCGTGCTGATTGTCTGGCGTTTCAGGGAGGGAGCACTCAAGAGCGGATATCGAGACTTCATCTCGAACTTCACCCTCCTCCGGCGAGGACTCAGAGGCACGTAGGGCCCGCCCCGTCAGGCCATCAGAGCTCGAAGTCTTGCTCGGTCATTCTGGGGAACCGCCCAGTCAAGGGCCTGTACGCAAGACCGTCGCACAGGGCCGGACGCTACCGGAGAGTCGCCAGTTGTTGGATTGAGCGGAATGCGAGGATTTGGCCGTCCATGGCGCGGACGAGCCGGCGAGTGTGCGGTCGCCAATGAAGCGAAGACACCGCGACTAACGGGTTGGAACAGCGAGACCGTAGGCAGTGGGCAAGGTGCGATCCTTGTGAGGCTCGGGTCTCGGGTCGCAACTCGCCTGTGCCGCGTCCTTGTCCGTGCGCCCAGGCCACTCCCCGGGTACGGTCACCAACCGGCAACTTGGCCTTCCTAGAGCCGCGGAACTGACGAGCAGCCGTCGCTACTGCCGTCGCAAGTGGGGTGTGAGCGGTGTCTGAGGACCCTTCCCGCGGGCTTCCGCTTTCACGAGCGACCTAGGGGCCGGGCAGGTGGCGACGTCTCGAGAGTTCGACTCAAGTCCTCTGGACAAGAATCGGTGCAGCCGCGAACTGCTGGATCAAATCGCCCTCCCGAAGAGCGAGAGCCGCTCCAAGTAGTGCAGGGCGTAGGCCAACGAGACGCCAGCCACAAGGGACCCTGTCAAGAGGAACCGGTCGTGGCCGTGAAACTGGAGCTCGGGAAGAAGATCGCTCAACGCAACGCACAAGAGGGCACCGGCCCCAAATGCAAGGGCACGTCCAGCCACATCAGCCTCCGCCTGCCCGAAGAAGCCGATTCCCCAGTAGGTCAGAAATGCTCCAACCGGGCAGATCATAGCAATCGCGAAGTTGACCTTAACTGCCCATCGCTGAGTCACTCCTGCAAATCTCATTAGTCCAAGGATCGAGTAGGCATCCAGCGGTTTGTGGAACACAATCGCCAAGAACACCCCAAAGCTGACTAGGACCGCTTCGTCGCTACCATGCAGGCTGCTCCGGACACTGGCGCCAAGAGCCGCTCCTTCGGTCAGGGCATGCATCCCGAGTCCCACGCTGACCCCTAGCCAGCTCAGGGACTGGTGCCGCATCGAATGGCTTTGTTTCTCCGTCTGAGAACCATCTGCCGTCTGGACGAGGTCGTGCTGGTGGAATCGAAATACCCGCAGCAGCAGAACGATCACCAACATCCCCACGACAATCCACCAGACAGCAGTCTCCAGTGCTCTCGGAGCGGAGATCTGGGCAACGCTGTGCGGAATCAAGTGGTAGAGCGCAACACCCAAGATCAGGCCCGCGACGAAGCTCATTGCGACTTGCATGCGAGTGTGCGTGAGCTGGATTGCGCTTTGTATCCACATCCCAAGGCACGCAGTGGCCAATATCGCCACGGTGTATGCCAGCAGCAGGAGCAAGGGTGATGAGCTCATCGTTGATCCTTGGCGATTTCGGAGGGTCTGCGCGCCTCGGATTCTCTTCCTTGAGGAGTCAGGTTCCAGCGCTCGAACCGGAGAACGTTCCCCTGATGAGCGGTGCGAATCAGGTTCCGACCCGGCGCTCTTTCTAGGTCATGGTGAGCCCTTCTTGGGATCGATGCAAGGATGGCCGCCGCCGCGTCGCTGGAAGGGATGAGCATGGATGGGCGGACGCTGGTGGCCGGATCTCATCGTACGTCAGCAGCGGCGTGTACGTCCCGCGCACCAGTTCGGTGCCCGGGAGGCCACGCGATTGGCAATGAGTGTGCGATCGTGACTGGGATGCGGCGACCCTTGGTGCTGCGTCTTGCCTTCTTCGTTAGTGCCGGAGTCGCGGCCTTAGTTGCGTGTTCGGAGCGCAGGGGATTGATCGTTACACAGGACTCGGTCCGCCTCCACCGCCGGGTCATTCAGCCTGACACCGGAGAGCGGGTCCCCGCGAGGGTGTAACTGTTCAAGGGAGACTGCGAATTCCGCCTCAGTCCGGTCGACGCGATGCTGCCTCTGCGACCCGAGCTATTCTGCCGGGAGCGGATATGGCGGCAGGGTGCCGAATCCAAGGTCGTCGAGGCTACGGCCAAGGACAGGTTGCACTTCATTCTCCTCAACGGTTCGGCCAGCTTCAACATCCCTGCGTAAAGTGCGTCCAGTGCAGTCCCAGTCCCGGCCGTGCTTGGCTCCGTAGGGCCGTCATCATCGCGCACCGCCTCTAGGTCGTCCAGCATGACGGTTTCGACGTGTCCGCTCTTGGAAGTGCTGTCGGATCGCTTGGTTAGGAATGCCGGCGTACTTCACACCCGGGTTGTCTTTGCGCGTCAGGGACGACGGCGAGTCGGCTGCGTGTGTTAGCCCAGAGAGCTGCGCCGCTCAAAAAAAGCCTGCGCGGAGGAGTTCGCCGCGGCGTTCGAGGAAGAGCTCGCGCGGTTCGTAGCCCCGGGCACGGACGACAGCCTCGATCTCGAAGCGCTGGAGACCTGCCTGCGCCACAAGGCGCTGGCGGAGGCGGCACGGTTGCTGGAGGAGCGTCTGAATGCGGACCTCTGCGATCACACGGGGCCGCGGCAGCCGTGCCCCTGCGGCGGAGCGGCGCTTCGCCGGGAGGCACCGCAAGACCTTCATGAGCGCCTTGGGGCCGGTCACGCTCGAGCGGGCCTACTACCATTGCCGCGCCTGCGGCCATGGCCGTTTCCCGCGGGACGAGGCCCTGGGGATGGCGGGCACGGACCTGTCCCCGGCGGTGCAGCGCATGGCCTCCACGGCGGCCTCGATGGTCAGCTTCGCGGAAGCCTCCACTCTGCTGGAGGAACTGGCTGGCGTGCCGGTCGGAACTAAGCATGTCGCATGTCGTGCGCACGGCAGAGGCCGTCGGTCGCGCCATTGCCCGGGACGAGGCCCGCGCCCCGGACGCCCCGGCTCCGACCCAGCAGTACAGCGAGGCTTGGGATGTGGACCTGGTGGACTATCATTCGTGTGGAGTCTCTGCCATGGCTATCCGCAACCCACCGCATCCTGGAGTGAACATCCGCGAGGGCTGGATGGTCGACGGGATGTCCGTGTCCGAAGCCGCAGCTTGGATCGGTGTGCCGCCCAACACTCTAGGCCGCGTCCTGGACGGCCGCGAGGGAATATCGCCCGAATTGGCATTGCGGCTGCAAGCCGCAGGCTGGTCCCGCAGCGACCTGTGGTTACGCCTGCAGGCCGCCTATGACAAAGCACAGGCGCGGATCCGAAGGGAACGGCGGGAACTGCCACAGCACAATCAGTTGCGGCCAGCCCATGCCCCGCAGGGGTGAGTGAAGGAGTGTCTCCCCGGTGTTAAGTTTCCGTACACTGTCCGGATGCGGGCCAAGAGGTCCCTTACGAAGTCGTCCGAATGATCAACCCGTGGGACGATCCAGTTCTCGCCGATCGGATCGAATACCATGGCCGGGCGGTCGATAGGCTCGGACGGGAAGTGGGCGAACTCGCGATGAATGGAGGGCACGACCGGGCCGTAGCGCCATGCCACCAGAGTCTCGTCCAATAGGGGCGCGTCTCGAAGACCAAAGTGCCAGCCATGAGAGTAGTGCAGCAGCTTGTGCAGCTTCACCTGCTTGAGGGGGTCCCTTGCTAGGAAGTAGTTGGCCACAGCCCGTCC
>JAJDWM010000205.1 GCA_022825595.1 Bryobacterales bacterium
TCCGGTCCAGGTGGCCTACGAGCGTCGCAATCGCGACCTTGACCCGCAACTCGTCTGGCGCGGCAAGGATGTACAGGACTGGTCCGACCTCGTCGTCCAGGCGCCGCCACTGTTCATACAGGAAAAGGTCCACTCGAAGGCTCTGATCGAGGATATGCTGCGCAGGAGCAAGGAAACGGCAGCGGAGAAGGCGGCCGATGAAACCGGCTTTGTGGCGGACCTGTTCGCCGATTTCAACGGTCTTCCTTCCGATGACGCCAAGACCGAGTTCTACCAGCACGACGCCAACTGGTCGAACCGGATGATCCTGGGCGACAGCTTACAGGTGATGGCGTCCCTGGCGGAGCGGGAGGGGTTGCGCGGCAAGGTGCAGTGCATCTACATCGACCCGCCCTACGGCATCAAGTTCAACTCCAACTTCCAGTGGTCAACGACCAGCCGCGAAGTGCGCGACGGCAATGCTGAGCATATCACGCGCGAGGCGGAGCAGGTGAGGGCATTTCGGGATACGTGGCGCGATGGGATTCACTCGTATCTGACGTATCTGCGAGATCGGCTGACGGTGGCGCGGGACTTGTTGACAGAGAGTGGGTCGGTCTTCGTGCAAATTGGAGACGAGAATGTGCATCGTGTACGTGCGGTGATAGGTGAGGTGTTTGGAGAAGAGAACGCTGGGCCAATCATTGACTTCAAGACGACCACGGGACTTGTCAGTGGCTTCTTGACAAGTTCAACTGACCACTTGGTTTGGTTCTTCAAAGACAAATCGAAGGCTAAGTTCCGCAGGCTCTTCAGCGAAAAGGTCCTGGGAGACACGGGTGCCACTCAATATGGACTTATGCAGGATGCTTCGGGCTCGACGGTTGGAAATGGCTAGCGCATGACAATTTCACCTCTACTGGTTTTGCTGCGACGACAAACTACGAACTTCAATTTCAGGGCAGCAAATTCCGACTCCCGGCTGGCAATGTTCGATGGAAATCACCACCTGTAGGCGCAGAACGGCTGGCTCGGTCTTCCAGGCTGATGCTTGTCGGTAGAACACCCAGATATCGTAGACTGCTAGATGATTTTCCGGTCTTCCCAATTGTAGACCTCTGGACTGATACCGGTATTTCTGGATTCGCAGACAAGAAGGTCTATGTTGTTCAGACCAACCCGAGGGTCGTTCAACGCTGTATCCTCATGACCACGGATCCCGGGGACCTCGTCCTTGACCCCACCTGCGGGTCAGGCACCACCGCTCATGTAGCCGAGCAGTGGGGCCGTCGCTGGATCACAATCGACACCTCTCGCGTAGCCCTAGCGCTCGCCCGAGCCCGCATCATGGGTGCCCGCTATCCCTACTATCTGCTTGCCGATAGCCGCGACGGACAAATCAAGGAAGCCATCCTCGCCCGAAGGGTCCCCTCAGAAAAGCCTACGAACAACGACATCCGTCAGGGCTTCGTCTACGAGCGTGTCCCCCACATCACCCTCAAGTCGATCGCCAATAACGCCGAGATCGACGTAATTTGGGAGAAGTTTCAGGAAACGCTGGAGCCGCTGCGGCAGCAGTTGAACAACGCGCTCGGAGCAGCTTACGAGGAATGGGAGATCCCGCGCGACGCTGAGGATGCTTGGTCCGGGGAGGTCAGGGGGATTCACGCGAACTGGTGGAAACAGCGCATTGCGCGGCAAAAGGAGATCGACGCCTCTATCGCCGCCAAGTCCGACTATGAATTCCTGTACGACAAACCCTACGAAGACAACAAGAAAGCCCGTGTTGCTGGCCCCTTCTCCGTGGAGAGTCTGTCGCCGCACCGCCTGCTAGGCGTCGATGAACACGATGAACTCATCGAAAACGCCGCCGAACAACAACTCGGGTACGGCGACAAGCAGGACTTCGCCGCAATGATCCTCGAGAATCTCAAGACCTCCGGCGTCCAGCAGGCCCACAAAGAGGATCACATCGCCTTCTCCAGTATCAGACCTTGGCCTGGCGATTTCGTTTGTGCCGAGGGAACCTATGTCGAAGGCAATACTGACTCGGGTCCAAGAAAACGCGCCGGCATTTTCATCGGGCCCGAATTCGGCACCGTCTCCCGCCCTGATCTCGTATCAGCAGTGCGCGAGGCCGCCGACGCTGACTTCGACGTGCTGATCACCTGCGCTTTCAACTACGATGCCCACGCCTCCGAGTTCAACAAACTCGGCCGTGTCCCGGTTCTCAAGGCCCGCATGAACGCCGACCTCCACATGGCCGACGACCTCAAGAACACCGGCAAAGGCAACCTCTTCGTCATCTTCGGCGAGCCGGACATCGGCATCCTCGACGCCGAGGACGATCAAATCCAGGTCAGGGTCAACGGTGTGGACGTTTTCCACCCCAACACCGGCGAGATCCGCAGCGACGGCGCCGACGGCATCGCATGCTGGTTCATCGATACCGACTACAACGAGGAAAGCTTCTTTGTCCGCCACGCCTACTTCCTCGGTGCCAACGACCCGTACAAGGCCCTCAAGACCACTCTCAAAGCCGAGATCAACCAGGAGGCTTGGGAGACGCTTCACAGCGACATATCCCGGCCTTTCGACAAACCCTCCTCCGGCCGCATCGCCGTGAAGGTGATCAATCACCTCGGAGACGAGGTCATGAAGGTATTTCGGGTGTGACCTGGATCACAATGGACGCGGGACATAGGGAGAGTAATGCGAGGTCGCGATGACTGGGCTGACCTGCGAAGGGACTTCGAACTGGCGAAGCTTGCCTACGATAGGCACCCCGATTTTCACCCGAGCGACCAAATGTGCGACCTGCTGATTCTCGGAGAGGATCACCGGTTCCTGAATCATGCGGGTGTTGATCCGATTGCCTTGGCCCGGGCGGCGTGGAGAACCTGCCTTTGTGGCCGTAGGGAAGGCGGATCCACCATTGCGATGCAGCTTGTGAGAACGCTCACAGGGCGGCGTGAAAGGACAATCGCACGGAAGACCCGTGAGATCGCACTCGCTATTCGGCTGACGAAAAACAATTTCAGAGAAACCCTTCCTCGACTCTACTTGTGGCTGGCATACTACGGCTGGCGAATGAACAATTTTCGTGAGGCCTGCGAGCGGTTGGGGATCGATCCCAAGTCACACGACCTGCATAGTGCGGCTCAAATCGTAGCCCGCATCAAGTATCCCCAACCAAGGAAAGCTCCTCCTCGTCGAATCGACCAAATCGAAACGCGTTGTCGATACTTGATCGACCGATATCAGAACCAGCACCAGAAGCGGTCACTGATAGATGAATGCGATGAAGCCGTTTAAGCTCTCCTCGGCATTGGCCCAAGTAACTGCTTCTTACCCTGCCGCCGAGGAGATCCGGCGCGTGGTGAGTGAGGGCACGGCTGACGATCGAGTGGCGTTAGCCCGGCAGTGGCTTTCGGAGGGGATACCTTTTGCATTTCAGCATTGTCCGGCAGTCTATGGGGCGATGCGGGCGTGGCTCAGTTCGAGACTCTCCGTGGAAGCGAAGCAGATCAGTTTGGTTGGAACCGCTCGACTGGGTTCGTCTTTGTCGCCCGACAAGTTCGGCAAGTCTTTCGATGCACGGTCGGATCTCGACCTGTTTATTGTGTCGGCGCGGCTGTTTCAATGTATGATTCAGGACTTTGAGCGTTGGTTGAAAGATTTCCGAAGTGGCAGTATATCGCCGGCGAATGACAAGGAGCGTACGTACTGGTCGGACCATGAGTCTCGTGGACCGAGGCTGGTCGAGCGAGGATTCATGGATACAAACCTGATACCTACGCGCGGCGGTTATGATCGCACGAAGGTGCATGAGACACTTTGGCTGTTGCGTAAGAAAATCAGCGTAACAGAACTAGCACCAGGAATATCCAAGGCATCGTTGCGATGCTACAGCTCATGGCACGCATTCGAAAGGCAAATGTCGCTGTCTCTTCAGTGGCTTGCAAGTGACGACAATAGGCAACGTGTCCCCCAGGCGGTTGTACTAGCCCGCAATAAGCCAGACAACACGTTTGAGGGAGGCGATACGGCCAGACTCGAGACCCGAGATGCCATTTGTCATCGCAACCACCTTCACCGACAGCCTCACCAAGCTGACCGGCGATGAGCAGAAGGCCGCCAAGACGACTGTCTTCGACCTCCAGACCAACCCTTCGCAGCCGGGACTCAGTTTCCACCGGGTCGACAGTTCGAAGGATCCGAATTTCTGGTCTGTGCGGGTGAGTCGCGATGTCCGGATCATTGTGCACAAGCGCGCCGACAGCACGGTCTTGTGCTACGTGGGCCATCACGATGACGCCTACAATTGGGCCGAACGCCGCAAGCTGGAGACTCATCCGAAGACCGGTGCAGCGCAACTGGTCGAAGTCCGGGAAACGGTCCGTGAAATCACCGTGCCAAGGGTCGTCGAAGTAGTGCCGGAGACCCAGCCAAAACCGCTGCTGTTCGCCGACATTGGCGATGACGCTCTCCTGGGTTACGGGGTTCCGGGTGAATGGTTGAATGATGTACGGGCCGCTGACGAGGACAGCGTCCTGGATTTGGCTGAACACCTTCCGGCTGAAGCGGCAGAGGCACTGCTGGTGTTGGCAGTCGGCGGTACCCCTCAGATGGCGCAGGCTTCATCCGCGCCGCCTTCGTTCCAGGCCCCCGACCTCCCGATGGTAGCGGAGGCGCCGGCAGAGTACGGTGGAACGCCATCTCCCGACCCCTTCGAGCATCCCGACGCACAACGTCGTTTCCGTGTCATGCACGACGTAGCGGAACTGGAACGCGCACTCAGCTATCCGTGGGAGAAGTGGGCGGTTTTCCTCCATCCGGCACAGCGGCAGGTCGTGGAAAAGGACTTCGCCGGTCCGGCACGAGTGTTCGGTACGGCCGGTACCGGCAAGACCATCGTGGCGGTCCATAGAGCCGCGCGTCTTGCCCGTGTTAACCCCGATGCCAGGATTCTGCTGACCACATTTTCTGACACACTGGCCGATACTCTTCGGACCAGACTTACCCGATTGATCCACAACCAGCCCAGGCTCGCGGAGCGCGTCGAGGTCGAGGCCATCGACGCAGTTGGCGAACGGCTTTATCGAGCGCAATTCGATGCCCCAAGGATCGCAACACGCGAAGCAGTCGCCGCACTGCTGGCGAACGCGGCAGACCAGGCAGACGAGAGTGACTTCACGCCGCGGTTTTTGCTGAGCGAGTGGGAGAACGTCGTCGATGCATGGCAGTTGGATAGCTGGGAGGCGTACCGCGACGTGCGAAGGCTCGGTCGAAAAACACGATTGCCCTCCGAGCGGCGGTTGGTGCTGTGGTCCATTTTCGAGCGAGTCCGGGAAGATCTTGCGACTCGGGGTCTGGTGACCAGGGCTGGCATGTTCGGCTCGCTGGCGGAGAAGCTCAGAGACCGCCCGAACCCGCCGTTTGACTTCGTGATCGTTGACGAGGCGCAAGACATCGGAGTCGCCCAACTGCGCTTCTTGGCCGCGTTGGGCGGCCAGCGACCGAACGGCCTGTTCTTCGCAGGCGATCTGGGGCAACGCATCTTCCAGACGCCATTCTCCTGGAAGGCCCTGGGCGTTGAGGTCCGCGGGAGATCCCAGATCCTCAAGCTGAACTACCGCACTTCCCATCAGATCAGGGCGAAGGCCGACTGTTTGCTCGGTCCGGAAGTCGCGGATGTCGACGGCAATGTCGAGGATCGACGAGGAACCGTTTCAGCGTTCAATGGTCCTGATCCCGCCTTGCATGTATTCGATACACAGCAGGAAGAGGCGGATGCCGTCGGGCAATGGTTGCAGCAATGCGCCAGCGAAGGGGTGAGCTCCGGTGAGACGGGAGTATTCGTGCGGTCTGCGGCGCAACTGGACCGGGCTCGCAAAGCGGTGGCCGACGCAGGATTCTTCTTTCAGGTCCTGGACGAGCAACGCAGCACGAGTGGTGATCGCGTCTCGATAAGCACCATGCATCTGGCCAAGGGATTGGAGTTCCGCGCTGTCGCAGTCATGGCGTGCGACGATGAAGTCGTCCCCCTCCAGGAACGGATCGAGAACGTAGCCGACGATGCCGACCTTGAGCAGGTCTACGACACGGAAAGGCACTTGCTCTACGTGGCCTGCACGCGCGCCCGCGACCACTTGATGGTCACGGCCGTGGAGCCGTCGTCCGAGTTTCTGGAGGATATAGGCTAATTTAAAGTCTGATCTTGATATAGCCTTAATTTGTTGCTAGCCTCGCGGTCATGATTGAGCGAGACCTCGCCCCGAGGCTGCTGAGGGCGGCTCGTCAGTTTCCCTCGATTACGCTTACCGGGCCTCGGCAGAGCGGGAAGACCACGTTGTGCACCGCTCTGTTTTCGAGGCATCCCTATGCGACTCTCGAAGCTCCGGACGTACGCGCGTTCGCCACGGAGGATCCCCGAGGCTTCCTGGCGCAGTTCCCCGAAGGGGCCGTCATTGACGAGGTGCAGCGCGTCCCGGACCTCCTTGCCTACCTGCAGGTCTTCATCGACGCGGACCCACGACCGGGCCGCTGGATTCTGACGGGCTCCCAGAACCTTTCCCTCCTGGAGTCGGTCGGTCAATCCCTGGCCGGGAGGACCGCGGTGTATCATCTGCTGCCGTTGAGCCGCGGGGAGATCGTGCGTTTCAGCCGGTATCCTCGAAGTCTCGAAGCGGCGCTTCTCGCAGGGTCTTTCCCCCGGATCTTCGACCGCGACCTGGACCCGGCCGAATGGCTCCGTTCCTACGTCGCCACCTATATCGAACGCGACGTGAGAACCGTCAGCAATGTAGGCGACCTTGCGATGTTCCAACGCTTCGTCGAATTGTGCGCCGGTCGCAGCGCGCAGTTGCTCAACCACTCTTCACTGGCTGGAGACTGCGGCGTGTCGCAGCCAACCGTGAAGGCCTGGCTCGGCATACTGGAGGCGACCTTTCTCGTTTTCCGTCTGCTGGCATTTCATTCGAACCTGCGCAAGCGGCTCGTAAAGATGCCGAAGCTTCACTTCCATGACACCGGCCTCGTTTGCTGGCTGCTGGGCATCCGTACGCCCGATCAAACTCCGCGCGCATCCGCTCCGCGGCGCCATCTTCGAAACCTGGGTGGTCTCGGAGATCGTCAAGTATCGAACCAACCAAGGTGACACGGGCGGCTTGTCGTTCTACCGGGATCGAAACGGGGCCGAGGCCGATCTCGTCGTCGAGCGACCGTCCGGCGTTACGCTGGTCGAAGCCAAGTCCGCGGAGACACCATCATCGAGCTGGCTCCAAGGAGCCCGTCGTGTCCAACGGCATCTGACGACGCCGTCCCGTCCCTGTTCCGTGGTCGTCGCGTATGGCGGCGATCAACTCCAGCATCGAACGGCCGGGAGTCTCATACCCTGGGACACGCTGCATGAAGCCGATTTCTGGGCGCGGGAAGGCTTCTGAGAACACTATAGCCCGTCATCCCGCGGCGGGATCTGTAACCCCCGCCTGACCGCTGGCCGGGCGCCGACCCGGGCCAGCCATTCCCGGACGTTGGGATAGCGGTCGAGGTCGATCTCCTGCATCTCCCAGCGGTAGATCCAGGGGTAGGCCGCCACGTCGGCGATGGAATAGTCTCCGGCCAGGTAGTCCCGTCCCTCCAGCCCGCGGTTGAGCACGCTGTAGACACGGTTGTTCTCGGTCTGCCAGACGTCCAGGTGGGCGTGCTCCTCGCCGGCGTCGCGGCAGCGGACCTGCCAGTGCACGCCCAGGCCCGTGTGGGTGATGTGGCCGGAGGCGAAGAAGAGCCAGTTCAGCACCTCCATGCGGGCGGCCGGGTCCGGGGGCAGGAGCCGGCCCGACTTCTCCGCCAGGTAGATGAGGACGGCGCCCGACTCGAACACGGTGACGGAGGCGCCGCCGGGGCCGTCGTCGTCCACGATGCAGGGTATCCGGCCGTTGGGGTTGATGGCCAAATACCAGTCTTCCTTCTGCTCCATGTTCTCCAGGGCCATGGGCCTGACCGTATAGTCCAGCCCCGATTCCTCCAGCATGATGGAGGCCTTGCGGCCGTTGGAGGTCGCCTTGCTGTAGAGTGTGATCATGGGTCCGTCCTTTCGAGTGCCGGTTTCTTTAGACTTTATCGATTTCCTGTAGACTGAATACAGGGGATACATCTATCCAAAGGTTCCGCATCAAAAGGACTCGACTCCATGTCTACACCCTATCGCGACATCCTGGACAAGGTGCGGCT
>JAJDWM010000084.1 GCA_022825595.1 Bryobacterales bacterium
TGCGGCCGGCAGGAGTGTCACAAACGGTATCCACCTCCACAGGTCCGCTGCCCGCCGGGAGACAGTTCGACGAAAGTCCTCCCAGAACGTGCCGTCACCGCTGGGGCTCCACTCCGTGAGGTACTCGGCGTGCAACAGCCAAAACTCCACGCCAAGCACAGCGGCGAGCACGGCGGAGGCGGCGCACAGACGGGCCAGCGCGGACCTGTCCGTAATCAGCAGGAAGATGCCCAGAGCCAGCCAAGTCGCCGCAAAGCTCAGGTAGTTCGCCGCGTAAAGCAGGCATCCCACCAGACAAAGCTGGGCATGGAACGACCAGCGCCTTGCTAGCGAGGGTTGTCGCAGATAGCGCGCCACTTGCAGCAGGAGCAGCAGCGTCGCGAACACGATCAGTATGTAGTAGCGGCCTTGGCGTGCCGCGTGAAGGAAGTAGATTGAGACGCTGCCGAGGATCGGGAGCGCGTACGGAAGCCAACACGGCCCCCGTAAGCGCTTCCCCAAGGCCCAAAAAAGGCCCAAGCTCGCTAGGCCCAACAGCGCAAACGGCAGCCTGGATGCGAGCGTACCGCTGCCCAGCGCCAGATGGCCCGCCGCGGACACGTAAAACTGCAGATAGCTCTGCATTGCGGGCAGAAGCTTGGAGTTGATGTCGTGTCCGTCATCGTCCTGAACAAGGAGCTGCCGGGCATCCCGGTCGTAGGCATACGGGATCGGCGTCCCGCTGTTGACCATCAGGCGCGCCCAGACTGCCGTGGTCGCCTCGTCGCGCCACAGCGGCACACTGTCCAGACGCCAGAAAATGGCCAATGGGCCGATCACCAAGGCCAAGATTGCGAGAACTCGCCGCATCGGAAAGCCAGCGCGCCGCGTGTGGGCGCCTACGAAGACCAGGTCGTGCGGAATTCGGGAAACAGGGTCAGGCCGCCGCAGGCGAACAGTGTCTGACCGGTTATGTAGGAAGCCTCGTCGGAAGCCAGAAAGGCGAATACCGCGGCAATCTCCTCCGATTCCCCGGCGCGCCCCATCGGGATGTGCGACTCGACGATCCGCTTCTTCTCCGGGTCGTTGATCCAGGACCTGTTGATCGGAGTGATGATGGCACCGGGTCCTACGGCGTTCACCCGAATACCGCGTTCGGCGTACTCCAGCCCGAGAGTGCGCGTCAAGTTCTCCATGCCGCCCTTCGACACCGAATAAGGCAGGTACCCCGGCTTGGGGATGATCTCGTGCACGCTAGAGTTATTGACAATGACCCCGCCACCGGGCCGCGACAGGAAGTGAGCCAGTGCCTCGCGGCAGCACAGATAGCATCCGCGCAAGTTGACGCCGAGAATGCGGTCAAAGTCCTCGCTCAGGCTCTGATGACTGTGGGCCTCCTTTTGGATACCAGCGTTGTTGATCAGGATGTCCAAGCGGTCCCAGTCCTTTAGGAGTGCCGCAAACATTCCCTTCACGGCTGACTCGTCCGACACGTCCGCCTTGTGGATCAGCACGTTCGCATCCGAATGCCCGCCCGCGTCGTGCGCGTCACGGACTTGGCCGGCCGTGCTCTCCGCACCGGCATCATTGCGGCTGTAGTTGATGGCTACGCTTGCGCCCTCTTGGGCGAAACGCACGGCGATGGCCTCGCCGATGCCCGCTGAGGCACCGGTGACGAGAACAGTCTTACCCTTAAATCGGCTTTGCATTGGGAGTATCCTGCCCGGTCGATCAGACCTTGGCAGTGCCTGCATTATACCCGCGGGCTACACTGGCAATTCCGGCAACCTGCCGCGGAGCGCCTGCTGCGTCGTGAAGATCTTGATCTCGGCCGGAGAGGCCTCTGGTGATCGATACGCGGCAGCGCTCGTCCGGTCGCTGTCGAAGCGCATCCCCACGGCTCAGTTCTTCGGCTGTGCCGGACCGGCGCTGCGGGCCGCTGGCGCCGAGGCGGTCATCCGCGCTGAGGACCTGGCGGTCGTCGGACTGTTCGAAGTTGCAGCGCACCTTCCCAGAATCCACGGGCTGTTCCGTACGCTACACCGTACAGCCGCCCGGCGGAGACCGGATCTGGCCATTCTCACGGACGCCCCTGACTTCAACCTGCGTCTGGCGGCCAAGCTCAAGCACACCGGCGTGCCCGTGGTCTATTACGTCGCTCCCCAGGTTTGGGCTTGGCGCAAGCGGCGCATCCGCACGATCCGCAGGCTGGTTGACGTACTTCTCGTGATCTTTCCGTTCGAACAGGACTACTTCGCCAGCCGCGGCATCGACGCCGAGTTTGTGGGTCACCCTCTGTGCGACCTGGCCAGGGTTCGGACGTCCAGGCGGACCTTCTTCCGCAGGCACGGCTTCAGCACAGCCGCACCTCTGGTTGCGCTCCTTCCGGGCAGCCGCAAGGGAGAATCCTCCCGACACTTGCCTGCACTTCAGGACGCGGCCCAGATCCTACGGGCCAGGGGCCTGACACAGGTTGCCCTCCCGGCTTCGAGCACCACGGGAAAGACCTTCTTCGAAGATCGGTGGCGCGGACCCCGGCTCCGCGTCTTGGAAGGCGAGACCCAGGACTGCGTGGGACACGCGGATGTAGCGCTCGTGGCCAGCGGCACGGCGACAGTGGAAACAGCGCTGCTCGGAACGCCCATGGCAACGTTTTACAAGCTGGCCTGGCCCAGCTATTACTTGGCACGCCTGCTCGTGGACGTGCCTTACTACAGCATGGTCAACCTGCTCGTCGGTAGGCCTGTCGTCCCCGAGTGCATCCAGAGGGAATGCAACGGCGAGAAACTGGCGAGCGAGGCCATGCGTCTCCTTAAAGAGGAAGACAGTCGATGCGAGATGATCGAAGAATTCGTCGGCCTACGAGCCGCTCTCAGCACACCCGCTCCGGCTTCGGACTGCGCCGCGGAGGCGATCTGCGGGCGGTTCGGGCCAAGCTAGGACCGCTGCGCATTGCTGCGGTCGCCGTGGCCCTTGCCACCGTTGTCGGCTGGCCAAGCGCTGCCCAGCAGGAGCAGTACGGCCCTCTGCTCGACGTGCAGCACTACGAGATCGATGCCACCTTGAACCTTGAGGCGCAAGTCCTCGAGGCCACAGCCGAGGTCCACTTCATCCCGCGTGACCCGGCAGGAAACGGCACATTCGAGCTGCACAACTCGCTCAACGTCGATGCCGCGGAAATGGCCGACGGGACGGACTTGGGAGCCACGCGATTCCGGGCTGACGCCAGCGTCCACGTCAGCTTTCCGCACACCCTACCTGTCGACCAACCCCAGGTGATCCGCTTCCGGTACGGCGGCCGCTTGATCGGCTACGAGAACTCGCCGGCAGAAGGCTACAGCCTAGCGGAGATAACTCGAGACCGGGCAATCCTGCTTTACTCCGGTCGCTGGTTCCCCGTCAACGGCCATGGGGCCGATCGCTTCACCTCCAATATCCGCATCACCGTGCCCGACGGCATGCGGGTGCTGGGCAGCGGGACGGCCACCCGTTCGGAGTCGATCGAGGGCATCGTGCATGAGTTTGAATTCCGCTATCCGTCGTTCCCGGGCACGATCGCAGTCGTTCGCGAGGAGCCCGTCCAAGCTTCGGTCGGCGATGCTTCGAGCCTTGTCTATATGCCAAATGCTTCCGAAGACCTGCAGCTGGCCTACGGCGAGGCGGCGGCCGAGATGGTCGAGTTCTACAGCGAGACGTTCGGGGCCCCCTACTCCAAGAGCCTGTCGATCGTCGAGATGGGCGAGTACGCCCCAACGGGTTACGCAGCCCCTGGGATGGTGCTGCTAAACCCCTTCGGGCGGCGCGACTCTCTCAACCGCCCGCTGCTGGCGAAGCTGGTGGCGCACCAGTGGTGGGGGTCGCTCGTCGGCGCAGGGAATCGCAACAATCTCTGGCTGGTCGACGGTCCCGCGCAGTACTCGGCACTACTCGAAGCCGAGGAGTCGGAAGGTGAAGACGCTTTTCTGGAGCAGATCCGGAACACTCGCATCGAGGCGCTGGCCTACGACGACGTGCCGCTGCGGGAGTCGAGCCGCCTGTCAGACTTCTCCCCGCAGATGAATTCCCTCACTGCGGCTCGCGGGGCGATGGTCCTGCACATGCTGCGATGGCTGGCCGGGGACGAGGTATTCTTCGGCGTCTTGCGCGACTTGGTCAATGGCCACACTTGGGGAACATTCACGACCGACGACCTGCGGGGTCTGTTCGAGGATGCGACAGGCAGGGATCTGGACTCGTTCTTCCTGCAGTGGACAGAGTCCACTCTGACTCCGGAATTCAAGCAGGACTATACGATCTACCGGTTGGGCGGCAACGAAGGCTTCCGGGTGATCGGCAAGGTAACGCAGGACATGGACACGTTTACCATGCCGGTGGAAGTCAAGGTCGAGACCGAGGGCGAACCGGAGTTCCGCGTCGTCCAGGTGTCCGGCACGGCCTCAGACTTCGAGCTGGAGACCTTCGGAAAGCCGCGTGAGGTCATCCTAGACCCCAACCATCGCATCCTTCGGCTGGACGACCCCACTCGCGTACAGGTCGCCATCCGCCGTGGCGAGCATCTGTTTGAGTTGGGCTACCGGCAGGAAGCCCTGATCGAGTACCAGCAGGCGTTGGACATCAACCGCTTCAGCTCACTCGCCCACTACCGAACGGGAGAGACGTTCTTCGCCCAGAGCAACCTGCAGTCGGCCGCAAACGAGTTCCGCGAGTCGCTCAATGGCGAC
>JAJDWM010000584.1 GCA_022825595.1 Bryobacterales bacterium
CCGGGCAGGTCGGCAATCCATGGGACCAGCACAGCGAACTCGTTGATGGGCACACCGACATGGCCTTGCAGGTCGACCAGCCAATCGCCGGTCTGCTGAAGGACCTCAAGGCGCGCAGCCTGCTCGACGAGACACTAGTGATCTGGGCCGGCGAATTCGGCCGGACGCCGTTCGCCCAGGGCAAGGACGGGCGAGATCACAATCCATTCGGGTTCAGCATCTGGCTCGCCGGCGGCGGTTCCCGCGCCGGTACTGTGTACGGAGCCACAGACGAGTACGGATACCACGTCGCCGAGAACGCGATGAGCGTCTACGACTTGTGGGCCACTGTGTTGCGGCTACTTGGCGTTGACCACGAGCGCCTGACCTACCGCTTCGGAGGGCGGGACGTGCGCCTGTCCGATGTATTCGGGCGGGTGGTGGAGGACGTTTGTGCGTAGGTGTGCGTGCCGTGGGGGTTCCAGGAGCGTCCCAACCATAAGCTCCTGATCCCGGTTCCCGCCCCGAGTCAGAACGGCGGGAAGCAGCGAAAGGGAGTCAGCCCGTCCAGCTCCAGTCTCGAGCGGATACCAACACCTCGTCCGGTGCACAGCCCACTTGGTCGCACCAGTCGCGGCCGATGGATCTTAGGAATTGGGAGCGGGTCTCGCGATCACACCCGTCCGGGATTCGGCCCCGAACTAGCGATGTGGTGGAAGGCACACCTCCGCGGAAGCCGCAGCCCTTTGCGATGACCGTCCATGTTACGTTCACGGGCAGCGCTTCCGGGCCGAGGACAGTCCGGCACGCCGACCGGATAGCGGACTCTAGAGAAGGGCGTAGGGAGTCTGGCACGCAGCCTTCCTGAACGTAGATCTCAAAGGCGGCCACGGCTGGATCTGGAAGTCTCCTGATAGACGAGCACTCGGGAGCCCGGAAGCGATCATCCTAACGCAACTGGAACGGCGTCGCTACGCCGACCTGAAGTCCGGCAGACTCGTCTGGCGCCTGAGTCTTTCCGATATTGGAAGCTTCGGTTGCCAGATAGGCATCACCTGCAGCACGCCGGACGAGATTCCCGTGGCGACGCGATATGATGCACGGTCGGCGGCGCCGTCGACCGAAGACCTTGTTGGGAGTTAGCGGAGGCGTAATGGACAGTAGGAAGCTTGTAGGGGACGCGCTCTCGGACCACATGGTGGCCGAAGCCGTGCTCACGGCGCACTACATTGCCGCAGCCGTCGGCGCAGGACTGGGCCGAGCCACGATCAGCGAAGCCCTTGCCTTGGTTGCGGACCGTTCGGCGATCACGGAGATCTGGGTCACAGACCAGAATGGCCGGGTCGAGTTCAGCAGCGTCACCGGGCTGGACTTCCGGTTTCCTACGGATGTCACGGCCGGTACGCAGGCGGCCCCGTTCGCTGCTCTTCTCAACGGAAGCCAAGATGGTGTCGTCCAAGGATTCCGTGAACGCGAAATCGACGGCGCACCGTACAAGTATGTTGGAGTGGCCGGCATCGACAAGCCGCGGATCGTCCAAGTGGGAGTAGCTGCAAATGGTACAGGCTGAGGGAAGTTCCGCTCGCTCTTCGGCCTGGAGGTCAATCGAGGAAGGCGAACCAAGCTACGCGTGCCAGGCCCGGCGGGTGAGGCACACCCCCCGAGTCTGCTCCCGTCGGGTTGGACGTCTAGTCTCGTCATTCCGCTTCAGTCCAGGGATGACGTTCAGGATTGCCGCGCTGATTGCGTGCCTCGTGGTCGCCGGATCCATGAATGCGCGGCCGCCGAACGTCCTCGTTTTGTTCGCGGATGACCAGCGGCCCGACACAATCGGGGCGCACGGCAATCCACACATCCGCACTCCCAACCTCGATCGGCTGGTGTCGGAAGGATTTAGCTTCCGCCGGGCCTACTGCTTGGGTTCGCAAGGCGGCGCTGTTTGCGTCCCGAGTCGCGCAATGCTGAACACCGGGAAGAGCTTCTTCAGACTCTCCAGCGACATGCGCGGCGAGACCACGCTCGGGCAGCTCCTCGGTCGCAGCGGATTCACAACCTTTGCCACCGGGAAGTGGCACAACGGCGAGGGCTCGTGGCTGAAGAGCTTTCAGAGAGGCCGGAACCTGATGTTCGGAGGCATGTCAGACCACGTGAAAGTGCCGATCAAGGACTTGGGGCCGGACGGGCAACTCACCTCCGCGAGGGAGGGTGTCCGCTTCTCAAGCACGCTGTTCGCCGACGCCGCTATCGATTTCCTGCGCAACTACCGTGACCCGGCTCCCTTCTTCGCTTACGTTGCCTTCACGGCTCCGCACGATCCGCGCAATCCGCCGCCTCGGTATCGGCGCATGTACTATCGGAATCCGCCTCCCCTTCCGCCGAACTTCGCTCCCCAGCACCCATTCAACAACGGCCACATGACCGGCAGGGACGAGAGCCTCGGCCCATGGCCTCGCACGCGAGAGGTTGTCCAAGACCAACTGTCGGAGTACTACGGGCTCATCAGCCACCTTGATCGTCAGGTCGGGCGAATTCTCAGGGAGTTGCGGAAGGGACCGCACGCCGAGAACACGATCGTGGTGTACACGGCCGACCACGGCCTTGCTGTGGGCAGCCACGGGCTGCTTGGCAAGCAGAACCTCTACGAGCATTCCATGGGTGCGCCATTGATCTTTGCCGGTCCCGGGATTCCCAAGGGCGGCGAGTCCAATGCGCTGTGCTACTTGCTCGATGTTTTTCCCACTCTTTGCGCCCAAGTGGGAATAACATCGCCGGACAATCTGGACGGGCTGGATCTCTCGCCGATCTGGATGGGCGAGGCCGACTCGGTCCGAGATGCAGTGTTCACCTCGTTCCGGCACTTGATGAAGGCCGTTCGGGACGAACGATGGAAGCTGATCCGGTACCCCCCGATCGACCACGTGCAGCTCTTCGATCTGGAGCGCGACGCCCACGAGACCCGGAATCTCGCAGCGGAACCGAGGCACGCCGAACGGGTTGATGCCCTTACCAATCTCATGCGCGAATGGCAGGCGCACATGGGAGACGACGATCCCCTCAGTGTGCCGGATCCAGAGCCGCACGGCATTGACCTGACCGGGAGGCAGCGGACCGAGGACCGTTGGCAGCCGGACTGGATCGTCGAGAAGTACTTTCGTTCGCCGTACGGCAGCAGGACCGCCCGCTGATTCTGGAGAGCCAGCGGGCTCCGCGGCCTGCCCATGGCCCTTCCGATGCCGCGCTGCGGGCAGACGGGTTGTAAGCGGTAGGAACACCTTCCGAAGCCGTCCTCGGCGAATCGGATGATGAGGGATCCTCGCTGAGCGCCGCAATTGCGCACATCCCGCGCCGTTGACAATTGGCAGATCGGGCTGCGGGGCGGCCTCCGACAGCCTGGAGCACTTCCCGTCAGTGCTGTCGGCCCTTCTTACCATCGGCCTGCATGACTTGGATCTTCGGGACCGGCCGAGCACGCCCACACGTGAGGGCCGTCCACTCCCGCGCAGCTGCGACCGGGGACTCGACCGGAAGAGGTTTGGGTTGGACGCAGGAGGGTCATTGCAACGGGCGGCTCAGGGTGCAGTGAGGCGGCAATTGATGGCTCCGGCTATGACTCTGATGCGTCCCCTTAGCCGTCCGTCCTGGACCGCTATCTTGAACCAGCTCAACTGCTAGAATTCCGGGCAGGAGGCAGAATCGCGGATGGATCGGCAAGATAGGTCGGACGAAGCGTTTGTGGGTGTACCCGGCATTCGCGAGTGGGATGGTCAAGATCATGATTTCATCCTCGACTGGATCCTCGAAGCTGAGGATCTCTGTGAAATCGGAGCGTACGAAGTAGCTTTTGACATCTGCGGGGATCTGTTGAAACAACTAGACTCTCACGAGAATGAAGATCTGGCTGAACTGACCGCCGAGGTGATTCTGTGCTCCGGAAGATGCTTGGCCGGGATGGAACGGTTCGAGGACGAGTTAGAGGCCTATAATGAACTCGTGAACCGATTCGAATCTCTCGACTTTCCCCAGATAGTACCCTTGGTGTGCAGGGCAAGATTCAATGCTGCAGTGGTCACAGGAGAACTCGGAAGAACCGAGGAGTCCATCGAAATGAACTCTTCCTTTGTAAAGCGTTATAAGGATAAGACAAGTCTCGAAATTCAATGCCTTGTTGCCCGCGCTTGGTACAATTTATCGATCACACTTAAGCAATCGAATCGTCTGAACGAATCGTTGCATCAACTTACCCAACTGATCAATAGATACCAATCAATTTTGAAGGATCCTGAAGACTCCGTGACGATTGTGCGAGCACTAATCTCAAGAATGGTATTAGAACTAGATATGGGCAAGGTTTCCGCTGCTATTCGTTCCGGAACGGTCGGCCTAGCGAAGTGTAGCGATGAACTTGTGCACGAACGATTTCATCTCCATTTAGTTCTAACAGCGGCATACTTCATTGCGGAAGACCGAGTCTCTGCAGAGAGCCACGTCCTGAAGTTCTTAGGGCTTCTGCCGGAGATTTCTGAGCCTTCTGTGTTCTTCAGCGCAGTCTCTCTTCTGCGTACAGCGACCTTGAAGATAGGTGTGGACCGTGTCGTGGAACTTATCCTGAGATCGGCTTCGGCCCAAATCCTTTCGCCTGTTGTGGAGGAGTTGCGACAGTCACCAAGCAGTTTGACCGGCATCAAGGAAGTAGCCAAAGACCTGAAGATCGAATTCTCATCTCTTGGTCGATTTGTGAATTAGATGTGTCTAGATTAGGCGACTACTCCTTCGATGGGCCCATTGCAGTCCGAGGTGAACGACACAATATGCAAGTATCCTGCAGATTGTGGCCACATGATGTAGCATGGCGGTTTCAGGCGGGGCCAAGAGCGTGAGGTTTGGATGCCAGTTGACCAGAGCTGGGAGCGAGGCCTGAACGAACACACGAACGGTTTCGTGCGGCAGTATTTCGCGAAGGGCCAGAGCTTGCTGGGGATCGATCCGGAGAGGGTCAGGAGGGTGGTGGAGTTGCTGAACGGGCGACCGCGCAAGGTGCTGGCGTACCAGACACCCTATGAAGTGTTCCTTGAAGGGCAGGGGGTGTCCGGCACCAGAGCGATGGCAGGCTGAGCCAGTCCACCAACAGCGCAGACCTTCCTGACCGGAACGGTACGCAGACAACCACAGCAGCCGTCACCGACAACGGTGGCGAACAGGACACGAGCGCCCTCAGCCTGCGGCGGGAGACGTCGGCCGGCTGCTGCCCGGCCAAATCTGGCATGACCAGGTCGTGGGCTGTGCCATGTGCCGGGGGTGAGCAGAAACGTGATGATGCTGAGACATCTCCCTGCTATGATTCCGCAAATGAACGACGGTTGCTCCGACGAATGGACCGTTGCACCTCGGACTGCAAGGCGGGAACAGTTGGTGGGGCGCGGGATGCTGGCGGCGCACATTTATCGGATCGGAGTGTTGATCCGGGCAGGAAAGCGTGCGAAATCGCAGCACAGCGAGGCAGTTCGCCGGGGGCTGAGTCGCCATCGCGCGGCGG
>JAJDWM010000123.1 GCA_022825595.1 Bryobacterales bacterium
TGCGCGCGACGCATTCGCGCAACACTCGGCGCTCCCCGGCGTAGGAGAGCCGCTTAAGGGCGTCTTCGGGTTTGGCCCATCCGGAGCTCTTAACCTCGCCCGACGGTTCGGGCCTTCCAACGCGATCGGCGACCATCTCGAAGAACACGACAAATTTCGGGATTCCGTTGACGCGGTAGTACACCACATCCGCGACCTGCAGGATTCGTGCCTCGCAACCGGTCTCCTCGAGGACTTCCCTCCGGGCGGCTTCCTCCCACCCCTCGCCCGGTTCCAGCTTTCCCTTGGGCAGTGAGCACTCGTTAGGAAAATGCCGGTCGCGAAAGACCACCGCCAGACGGTCGCGGGCCAGATCCTTCCAGACAACCCCACCCGCAGCCCGGATCGGGCCTATCGGAGTGTCGGGCATTACGTGTCAGCCGGCCGCGCGCAGGTCGCGCCCTGTCATCTCGGGCGGCTGCTCGGCCCCAAGGCAACCAAGCATGGTTGGGGCAATGTCGCGGAGGGAGCCACCCTGCGCCAGCGGTCCGCGGTGCTCGCCCACCAGGATCAGGGGTACCGGGAAAGTGGTGTGGTATGTGTGCGGCGCACCGCTGTCCGGATCGACCATCAGGTCGGCATTCCCGTGGTCCGCGGTAACGATCCATTGTCCGCCGCACCGCTGCAGCGCGGCCTCGATGCGGGCCAGGCAGGCGTCGACCGTTTCGCAAGCCTCGACCGCAGCCGACAGCACTCCGGTGTGCCCGACCATGTCGCCGTTGGCGAAGTTCACCACGACCAAGTCGTGGGAGCCTGAATCGATGCTCCGCACCACCGCGTCGCAGACTCCCTCGGCACTCATCTCGGGTTGGAGGTCGTAGGTCGCGACCTTGGGCGATGGCACCATCTCCCGGTCCTCGCCGGGAAAGGGCTTCTCTCTACCGCCATTGAAGAAATACGTCACGTGCGGGTACTTCTCGGTTTCCGCAACGCGCAGGTTGCGCAAGCCACGGTCGGCACAGACATCCGCGAGGATCCGATCGGGAAAGTGCGGCTCAAGGATGACCGGGTACGGATAGTGGCGCTCATAGCGCGTCATGGTCGTGTAGCGCAGGCCATCGGGCATGGGGCCGCGGTCGACGCCTTCCAGCGTCTGGTCGTTCAGCGCAAGGGTCAGCTGCCGCGCGCGGTCGGAGCGGAAGTTGAAGAACACGACCGAATCCCCCGCCTGAATCGTCCCGACGGGCGAGCCATCGGGCTCGGTAAGCACGACAGGCTCGACGAACTCGTCCGTCGTTCCCGCTCGGTATGAGGCCTTCATTGCCTCGACAGGGTCGCTCGCCTTGGCTCCCTCACCGAGGACCAGCGCCCGGAAGGCCCGCTCGGTGCGCTCCCAACGGCGATCGCGGTCCATCGCGTAATAGCGGCCGCAGATCGAAGCGAGCCGGCCGCACCCGATCTCACTCATGCGTCCGAGCAGGTCCTCTAAGTGGCCCGCACCGCTCGTCGGGGGCGTGTCGCGGCCGTCGGTGAAAGCGTGCACGAAGACCCTGTCCAGGCCGGCATCGCGGCAGCACTGCAGGAGCGCGTGGAGATGCGTCGCCTGGGAGTGGACACCGCCATCGCTGACCAGTCCAAGCAGATGCAGCGCCCTGCCGCGGGCGCCGTCCAGAGCGTCCCTCAGGGCCGCGCTCGATCCCAGCCGGCCGCTGTCGACCAATGCATCGATGCGGGTGATGTCCATCTGGATGATGCGCCCCGATCCTATGTTGAGATGGCCGACTTCGCTGTTTCCCATCTGCCCTTCCGGCAGCCCGACGAACGGGCCGTCGGTGCGGATCAGCGTGTGCGGGAATGCCCTCCACAGGCGGTCGAATGTAGGCGTGCGCGCCATGGCGACGGCGTTGTTGGCAGGATCGGGGTTGTGCCCCCATCCGTCCATGATCGTCAGAACTAGGGGCCCGCCGGATGCCATCGCTTTCCCAACTAGACGATTATGACCGAGCACCAGGGCGGGTCACCCCGCCCCTTAGCGGGACCCCTCAGCCCTTGCGCCGGAGGATTCGGTCCAGTGCGTCGGAGGTCTGGTGGATGAGGGCTTCAGGGTAGTGCTGGTGCGGGTGGAAGTACTCGAACGTCAGGTACCCGTCGTAGCCGATGTCCTCGAGCGCCCGGATCACGGCCGGCCAGTCGGTGGTGCCATCCAGCAGTGTGCGGAAGGTGTTGAGGTTGAACTCGTGCGTGCGCTTGTCCCACTCCTTGAGGTGTATGTTCCGGATGCGCTCGCCGAGGATCGGGATCCAGTGCTCGGGGAACTGGTACTGCATGATGTTCCCGGTGTCGAAGTGGACGGCGACTGTGTCGCTCTGGAAGCTGTCCACGAAGGCCGCCATTTCCTGCGGGCTGAACAGGAACCCGTTGGCGAAGATGTTCTCGATGTTGATGGAGACTCCGGCGTCGCGCGCTCGGGGGATGAGCTGGCGGACCGCTTCCTTGGCGAGCCTCTCGCAAGCGTCGTTGGGAACCGGCACGGGATCTTCTAGCCACGGCGCATAGACCGCCCCTGGGACGACGAGCAGGTTCTTCGTCCCCAACAACTGCGCAGCATCAACCATGCGGCCCGCAAGCTCCAGGCCCCTCCGGCGGCGCTCAGAGTCCGGATGCGTCATCGAGTACGGCCAGAAGAGAAACGAACAGACGCCGCTGATGGCTATGCCAGCGCGGTCGGCCATGCGCCGGATCGAGCGGATCTCGTCGTCGGTGGACTCATCCGAGAACTCACCCTCCAGATTGAAGTTGATCTCGACGCCGTCGAACCCTGCATCGGCGGCGATCTCGAAGCACTCCTGCAGGGTCCACTTGTCCGGGTACGGGAAGGCCCAGAGGTTGATCGACTTCCGCATTCCCTCCACCGGCCCCTCGCTTGCCGCGGCCTGTGCCGCAGGTGCGGCCACGGAGGCGGCGCCCAGTCCTTGGCGGGCAATGAATGCCGGCCCGAACAGGGCCGAGTATGCCAAGAGCTCACGGCGGTCCGGCCCTCGGATGCCTCGACTGCGATTTGCCATGGGGTGTCCTCCTCCCTCGGTCAGGGCTGTCTCACTGGGATGCCAAGCGGTCGCCGACCTCTGCCATTCTGGCCAGCAGCCTCGACCCCATACGGTCAACAATTCGGCGCGCCCTTGGCTGGTGGATGAGGTTGGTCGTCTCGTCGGGGTCCGCGGCAAGATCGTAGAGCTCGTCCCTCTCCCGGTTGAGGAAGTCGCGGACGAGCTTCCATCGCGGAGTGCGCAGCATGCGCATGTGCGTTCGGGACTGGTGGTGCGTCGAGTACTCCCCGTAGATCTCGTCATCCAACGCGAAGGCTTCCCCGCGCAGCAGAGGCAGGATGTTGCGGCCCCGCACGACAACGCCGGCGGGAATCTCGACACCAGCGGCCGCC
>JAJDWM010000511.1 GCA_022825595.1 Bryobacterales bacterium
GGCAGCGCCGTGGCCTTGGAGGCAGCGATTACGCCCCATACCTGCGCGTTTCTGGTAGAGCCTGTGCAGTGCGAGGCCGGAGTCCTCATCCCGCCGCGGGGATACCTGCGCGACGCTGCGCGGATATGCCGGGACCGGGAAGTGCTGTTGATGGTCGACGAGATCCAGACTGGCCTGGGCCGCACGGGAAAGCTCTTCGCCTGCTGCCACGAAGACGTCCAGCCAGACGTCTACATATTGGGCAAGGCGCTTTCCGGGGGCTTCTACCCGGTCTCTGCGGTCGTGTCGCGGAGGGACGTGCTGGGAGTATTCGATCCCGGCAGCCACGGATCCACGTTCGGGGGGAACCCGCTGGGGTGCGCAGTTGCCCGCGAGGCCTTAAGCGTGCTATTAGACGATCGGCTCGCCGAGAGGGCGGCGAGGCTCGGGTCGTGGTTTCTCGAAGGACTGCGCGCAATAGACCACCCGGACATCGTCGAGGTGCGCGGCGTGGGCCTCATCGCGGGCATCGAACTGCGCTGCCCGGCGCGGCCCTACTGCGAGCGTCTGCAAGAGCTGGGGATGCTCTGCAAGGAGACGCACGACCATGTCATTCGGATCGCACCGCCTCTTGTGGTCGAGCGGGAGGAGCTGGACTGGGCATTGGAGCGGCTGCGCGCGGCCTTTGCTCGCTGAGGGAGCCGCTCTGCCTACTGCAGCACCTCGTCCGGGTTGACACGCAGCACGGCCCCGATCTCGGGAGTGGCGATGTTCTCCAACGTCACAACGTGCGTCTTGGTGTCGATGCGGCGCGCGGGTGTTTCCCCCCGCAGTGCGGTCAGGACGGACTGCACCGCCATCCGCCCGATCTCATATGGGTCTTGCACGACGAGGGCCCGGATCACGCCGTCCCGGAAGTCGCCCTTGAGCGTATCCGTCCAATCGAACCCGACCAGTTTCACCTGCTCCGCAGCGTTGCGGTTGCGGAGGGCGGTTGCAGCCCCGACCGTGGCAGGCTCGGCCGACGCGAACATGCCGTTAAGGTCCGGGTGCGCTGTCAGCATGTTCTCGGATGCCGCCAGCGCCAAGGCCCGATCAGACTGGCAGTACTTGTAGTCGACCACCTCGATGCGCGGGTAGCGTGCCGCGAGCGTCTCTTCGAACCCGGCCTCGCGCTCCATGGTCGACGCGGCACCAGGAACGTTCTTGACCATAGCGATCTTGCCTGAGCGCCTCAGCAGGTCTGCCAGCGTGTGCGCGGCTTGGACGCCCGCTTCATAGTTGTTGCTGGCAACCATCGAGACGTAGTCCTCGGTGTTGATTCCGGAGTCGAAGATGACAACTGGGATGCCCTCGCGCGTGGCTCGCTGGACGACCGACACCAGGGCAGTGGCCTCCGTCGGCGCGAGCACCAGTCCGTCGACGCGCGAATTGATCATCGCCTCGACAATCTCGATTTGGCGGGAGAACTCGGTCTCGGAGGAGGGGCCCTGCCATTCGATCCTCACGCCGGCCTCTTCGCCGGCTTCCATTGCGCCGGCGTGGACAACGGTCCAGAATTCGTGAGAGACGGACTTCGGGACGACCCCGATACGGACCGTGTCCGGCGCGGCGCAAGCGCCGAGAATCAGGGCTGCGGCCGACACGGCCGGGACGGAGGCTATACGCATCGGGCTAATCCTATCTATTCTGGTGCAAGCGGGGACCTTATCGCAACAAGGTTGCCGGAGCATGCTTCAATGCGGGGCTAGCGGTGCAGGGAGAGAATCTCTTCCAGCGCGGCCCGCACGACCGGATCCCTCCTCAGTTCGAACTCGTCTCCGACCGCCACGCCGAGCGTCAAGTTGAGCGCTTCCTGCTTGAGCCCGGCGCGGATGAAGTCGAGTGTGGTCGACCATTCCGCCAGCGACGGTCGGATGCCCCGTTGCGAGAGATAGAACTGGAATTCGTCCAGCATCGGGTTGCTGGGCTCGAAGGACTCGTCCACGTCTGCACCGTTGGCGACCAAATCCCGAGCGAACTCCAGGAATGAATTGCTCGCTAGGAGCACCTGTTCCAGTGGCGTGAAGGTGCGCGGTTGCATGGTCCGATCCGGTTCGATTCCGCCTAGGTCGGGCTGGCTTGAGTGGCCCTCGTTGCAAGGCGAAATCTGGAACTGTCCGCAGCGGCCGCGCCAGCGCTGGATCGGGCGCTTGGACGGCGTGAGGTAGAAGGCTGTCGTCAGCGCGAGCGCCGTTCCGCCGCTGAGCTCGGAGACGCTTTGGACCAAGCCCTTGCCGAACGTTCGCGTGCCTAGCACTCGGGCGCGGCCGTGGTCTTGGAGCGCCCCGGCGACCAGCTCAGCGGCACTGGCAGTGCGGTCGTCGACCAAGATCCGCACGGGAAAGCGATACGGTCGGGCATCGTCCGGCACCAGCACTTCCTCCATGGGACCCGTCCTGCCCCGGACCCAGAGGATGCGGTCGCCGGGCTCCAAGAAATAGGCGGCCACCTGCACCGCCACTTCGACGATTCCACCCGGATTGCCGCGAAAGTCCAGGACGACCCCCCGGAGTCGCTCGCCGCCCAATCGCTCGACAGCCACAGTGAGTTCATGGGCGGTCTCGGCCTCGAAGTTGAGGATCTTGGCGTAGGCAACGCCCGGCGCGAGAAGAAACTGCCGCGAAACGCTGGGGTCGGCCATCTCGGCCGGGATCATGGTCATGTCCAGGAGGTTCGGAAAGTTGGGGCGGCGCACCATAAGCTGGGCGCGGCCCTGCCTCGCCCTGCCGAGGACTGCGACGAGCTGCTCAACGGGCAGCTGGCCCAAGGGCTGCCCGTTCAACGCCAGGATTTCGTCGCCCGGCGTGATGCCGGCCCGTGCCGAGGGACTGTCCGGAAGCGTCTGGAGGACGATCACCCGGCCCGGCAGCAGATTGACGACACTGCCGAAGCCCTTTTCGGTCGAACGCTGCATCTCGCGCAGGCTCTCGACTTGGTCAGCCGTGAGGAAAGCGGAGTGCGGATCCAGCGTCCAGAGCATTGCGGGCAAGGCCCCGGCGTACACCGCTGCTGCGGGCTCCACGGGGGCGGCAGCCCGATCGGACAGCAGACCGAAGACGTCGAGGAATCGCTTCGCCTCCGGCTCGAGCTCCTCGGCCGGCCCGGCAGAGAGTACCGGGATCGCCATGGAGACTACCGCCGCAGCCAAGACAGCCCGTGCGGTCATGGGCATACTACGGCCTCCCCTCCGATATTCGGCCTTGCGGCGGCGATCTGCGGGGGAGGGATTCCGACGTTCGGGTCACGGCCCCTTCCGAGACTGTTTGGACGCACGGCGGGTAAGATTCGCCACGTGCCCATGTTGCCATTCTCGCAGCCCGTGCTCGTCGTCGGAGACGCAACTCCGCCGACGCGGCGCGCAGCCCACGGGGAGAGCCTTCCTGCCAGACCGAGCCATTTTCAAGTGGTGGTCGCCAAGAGTTGCGGAGGACTCTTCTCTTCCATGGAAACGGCCCCTGCGGCTGCTGGTCCGAGCAGGGATTCGGTCGCCCGGCCCTGGGAGGTCAGCCCGAAGTGGGCGTCACTCCGGCTCGAGACCGACGTCGCTCGCCTTGATTCCACTACCTTGGGCTGCCGGACCGAGAGCCCCGCGAGCCTCTGCCGAGTGGCCCCGGGGCGAGCCACCCGAATGCTGCGTGTTGGCCCGCTGGCGATTTGGAGGTGCCCTTCGTGCCAGCCCCGGCTCGTAACGCTCCGTTAGAGACTCGGCCTGGACCGGTCTCGGACAGCACCACTACTCCCCAAACTCGCGCTCGATGTACCTGACATACTCCGGCCGCGATCTCCATTCCTCGATGTAGGGGGAGTAGCCGTCTTGGACCATCCACCAGCGGGGCTGGGAACCCTCGGAGTCGAAGTCTCCTCTTGGATAGTCCTGTCCTGCGGCGCTCGCGTCGACCGACGCGTTCCAATCCTGCAAAGCTTGGATCATCCGGGCCGTGGATTCCGGATCGTTGGCGGATATGTCATTCGTCTCGCCGGGATCACTCCTTAGGTTGAAGACCTCCCATTTCGCTTCCGGGCCGGCTTGGGCCTTGACGACCTTGAGGTCATTGTCGATCAGTGCGAGCTTGCCCGTGTGCCGGAAACCGATCGGCTTCTCACGACTCCCCGACTCTTGGGTAAAGAGCGGGCTAAGGTCCATTCCGTCTTGAGGCTGCAGCGCGGCTGAGGGAGGGGCCCCGGCGGCTGCGGCTACTGTCGGGAAGATGTCCATAGTCGAGGCCGGGAAGCTGGTGACTCTCGGCTCTCGGATTCTCTCGGGCCATTCGATCACCGCTGGCACACGTATGCCGCCCTCGTAGAGGCTGCCCTTGAATCCCCGAAGGCCGCCGACAGTTCCGGGCTCGATATTCCGCAGGCCACCGTTGTCGCTCGTGAACCAAAGCAGAGTGTTCCCATCGATCCCGAGCTCCCGAAGTCCGGCGCGAAGCGTCCCGATGCTGCGGTCCATAGCGACGAGCTCCCCGTAGTGGTGCTGGGACCGCTCGTCCAGGCTCGCGAATTGGGCCCGGTCTTCCTCAGATGCGATCCAGGGGGAATGGGGCGTGCCATACCAGAGAACCGCAAGAAAGGGCTTCGACGCTGCCGCGCACCGGCCGATGAACTGGAGCGCCTGGTCCACGACGATCTCCGAGGAGTCTCCCTGCATCTGCACGAACAGGCCCTTCCGGCTCATCAAGGGATCGCGCTCGAAGAAGTTGGTGACAGAGAGCCAGTCGTCAAACCCGAAGGCTCCTGGGTTTCGCGGGTCGTCCGCCAGCACGGGCACTCCGGGTCCCCGGAGCCCGTTCAGGTGCCACTTGCCGAAGTGCCCCGTGGAGTAGCCGACCTCATCCAGCGCTCGGGCGATTGTCCGCTCTTGGGGGTGCATTCCGAATCCGTGATCCTCCACGCCAGTCCGGTCGTGCGTCCGGCCGGTGAGCACTGTCGCGCGGGTCGGAGAGCAGTTCGGGGCACCGGCGTAGAACCGGTCGAATCGCAGTCCCGCGGACGCCATGGCGTCAATGTTCGGGGTCTTCAGGACCGGATGGTCGTAGTAGCCGGTCTGCCCCCAGCCCATGTCGTCGGCCATGACCAGCACAAAGTTCGGTGGTGGCGGCTGGGGCGGAGGCTCGCCGTTGTCCTGCGCACAGGACATCAGTAAGATGCTGGCGAGCGCCGTTGCCGTTCGAGTACTGACGATTTCTCGCATGACTTCTGCCGGGGACTGATTCTATCAGCGCCCTTCCGGACCCGGAATCTCCGCCCTCCGGTCGAAACAGCCGCTATGGCAGCTTTCGTGCGCGATGTTGGTCCTGTCGCCACTGGGCCGCAAGTCTAGGGAATACGGCGCTGGTGGCCCACCGGCGTTCAGGAGGCGGCCGAAGGGTGCGTGTGCGAGACCGCCCAAATCTCGTGGTCAGACCGGCTCTCATCCCGCCGCTACCTTCGCCTGGCGGAAGAAGTCGGCCGGCATACTACGGCGCAGTTGCCAAGTGATTGCCATAGGCCGCTCGCCCTTGTGCGAGACGTAGTCGACAGGACCGAGGAACGTGAAGGGTGCCCCACGCCCGCGAACCTTCGCCGAACGGCGCGCGAAGAGCAACACGTTCGAACCTTGCTGTTGGTGCCGGATGTACCGCTGCCCGGTCGGCGATGCTTCACTGGTCGTGCTCTGCGATTCCCAATGAAACAGCGAGGGGGAAATCGCAAAGTCGTTGTACATAGTCGAGGGCGAATAGTGCGCTTCAGTCTTTTCCAACGTTACGAAGAAGATGTCGCTCTTCGTGGGTTGGTCAAACTTCACTCCCTCGCGATGGTAGTCGGTAGACTCCACGGTGTGGCTCCCGAACGCACTCAAGACATCCTTCCTGCTGTAGGTGCAGTGGACTTGCAGGGGAACGCTGTGTGACCAGCCCAGCTCCGCGTCCAGCGGGTGCCCGATGTGGGTCGCCTGGCCCCCCAGGACATCAAGGAGCTCGTCGAGCTCCTCTCTCACCGCCCTGTGCCTCCACAACCTTTGCAGAGATTCACCAAGCGACTTGAACCTGTGCCGATCGCCCCAAAATGTTGTGTGCATGGCAGTCAGGATGCGCTGGTGCCGACTGGTCGCGAGAGCGGCATCGGGCGGGCGGCGCCCGCTGAGAACACGGCGCAGGGTCGTGATGTGCTCCTCGTCGTCGGTGTGCAGGAAGCGGGCCATGGCCCGTCCAAGCTTCGTCTCGTCGGGTCCCGGAGGCGGCATAGGAAAGCCTGCCCTTCGCCGGAGTTGCGACCAGCACCAGCCTTGGCTCCTGTACACATCTGGCACTTCTAGCCCCGTCTGCGCGATAAAGCCGGAGAGAGTCGTGCGCGGACCCAGCTCCTTGAGGTCTTCGACCAGCGCCTGCTGCCGGCGCCTGACGAACGACTTCACGTTCTTGAGGACAATGCCCTTGGCTACGCGGTCCAGCTGGATCCAGCAGCCGGCGGGAAGCTTCGGAAAGTCATCTTGGATTTGCTTGACCAGTCCTGCTCGAGAGCCGCGGAGCAGGGGACGGAATCGCCGGTCAAATCGGAAGCTTCGGTGCTGCTGGCCGATGAAGTCCAACACCGTCAGGCAATCTTTTCCCTCGACGCGCCGAAGCCCACGGCCCAACTGCTGCAAGAAGATCGTAGGACTCTCCGTCGGCCGCAGGAACAGCACGGTGTCAATGGCAGGAATGTCCACACCCTCGTTGAACAGGTCCACGGCGAAGAGCACGCGCAGCTCTCCGGCCTGGAGCTTGCGCAAGGCTGAGGCGCGGTCATCCTTGCCGGTGAGGGCCGACACCGAGGCAGCAGGGATGCCGCGTTCCCGGAACGCGCGAGCCATGAAGTCGGCGTGGGAAATGCTCACGCAGAAGCCGAGCGCGCGCATCTTCTCAGGCTTGGCCACCTTCTGGCGGATCGCCTCAATCACTAGGTTCACGCGGCTAATGTTGCCTTCGTAGGTCCTCTCGAGCGCGGCCGAGTCGTACCGGCCCCGCTTCCACTGCACCGACCTGAGGTCGACTCCGTCATGCACACCGAAGTACTGGAACGGGCACAGCAGCCCTCTCTCCAGCGCCTCCCATAGCCGCAAGTCCACCGCGATGCGGCCGTCGAACCACTGCAGCACGCTCTTGCCGTCTGCGCGCTCAGGCGTTGCCGTCAGACCGAGCAGCTCTCGTGGCCTAAGGTGGTCGATTAGCCTGCGGTATGTGTTCGCGGCGGCGTGGTGGAACTCGTCCACGATCACCACGTCGAACCAGCGCGGCTCAAGGTTGTCCAGACGTGTCTGGGCGAGCGACTGGACCGAGGCAAACACGTGCCGCCACTCGTCGGGCCGGTGTCCGTCGACGTATAGCTCCCCAAAGGCCCCGTCACGCAGCACGACTCGAAACGCTTGCAGGCTCTGTTGAAGAAGTTCCTTGCGGTGGGCGACGAACAGCAGGCTCATCCTGCGGTCGAAGTCCTCCCGGAGGCGCTTGAAGTCCAGTGCCGCGACGATGGTCTTGCCTGTTCCGGTGGCTGCCACGACAAGGTTGCGATGCCGTTTGTGGCGTCTGCGTTCAACGTCCAGCCGATCTAGGATTTCTCTCTGGTGAGGGTACGGACGAACGTCAAGATTTACGAACGGCAGAGGCTTCGTCTCTGCGGCAGCCGCCACCGCCTGATCAAAGCGCTTCCCTTGACCGGGATCGTAGGTCTCGTACTCGTTGTCCTCCCAGTAGCTCTCAAAGGTGGCGTGGAACTTCTTGAAGATCTCCGGCGAAGCGACCTCTGACAGCCGCACGTTCCACTCCACGCCGTCAAGGAGGGCTGATCGCGACAAGTTGGATGACCCGATGTAGGCGGTCGAGAATCCGGTCATTCGGTGAAAGAGCCATGCCTTGGCGTGCAGGCGGGTTGACCTCGCGTCGTACGACACCTTGATCTCGGCCCCTAGTTCCTTGGACAGCCAATCCAGAGCACGACGCTCCGTCGCCCCGATGTAAGTGGTCGTGATGACGCGCAGTCTCCGACCCAGTTCGCAATGCCGCCGAAGCGCACCCTCTAGGACACGGAGGCCCGTCCACCGGACGAACGCGCAAAGCAGGTCGATCGAATCCGCCGACGGAATTTCGCGCTCGATGGCACGGCCGACGCTCGGCTCCCCGCGGGCATTGACCAAGAGGTCGCTCGCGGACAGGCCGACCAAGGGCCGTTCCGGAGCGCGGGCACTGCGGGGGCCTTGGGTTGCGCCTGACTCTCGGATCGACCAGAGCTCTGCCGGCGGTGGCGCCACCCTGTCCCCCGGTTCCAACGCGTTTGGGGAGCCGTCCTTGAGGACTTTCGCAATACGGTTGACCAGAGCGACTTGGACAGCGGGCCTCTTCTTGCGCGGAACGGCCCGCAACGCTCGCAAGACCAAGCCATAGACATGCCGGGCAAGGGCTAGGTCACCATCGGCTACGTCGAGCGGATTCTCTTCGCTTACTCGGCCCAGGGCCTTCTGCTCAGCAATGGCGGCCTTCAGGTCCTCGGTGATCAGCCGTTCGTAGAGGCCGAGCGGGAGCTCTCTCATCGTTGTGGCCCAGGTCCGTGCCTACGCGCACGGGCGGGGCGGGGAAGCGTCGGTCAACCGGATCCGCCCTGTATCGTGAGCTTGGACACCGGCTTCACGAGAGGATCTGCGTACGCCTACCGCTCCGGTTGCGGTCCAGGATATCGCAGCATCGTTGGGCGCGACGGATGACAGTTCCGCAGCGGAGCTCGTCCGGCGCAACAGCGGTGCCAAGGCAGCTCCGAGGTCGGAGGCCCGGCGGACACTCGACCGGGCAGCGTGGTGGGCGGCACTGGACTCGAACCAGTGGCCTCCTGCTTGTAAGGCAGGCGCTCTAACCAACTGAGCTAGCCGCCCATCGCTCTCTGCGTCGCCCCTTGCCCGGCAGATCCTCCCTTATTTCGCAACACCCGTCCAAACCGAGCTTCGCCGAGCGGGTCTGGCTCGTCGATGCCGGCCGGGCATTAGACCGGGGAATCGCTGTTGATTGAGCGTCAATGGCAGTACACACTCTCGGCGGCACGGACCGCCCCGTCGCGCCCCAGACAAGTCTCCAGCGCGCTCAGCAGCAGAAGCACATAGCTCCGCTGCGAAGATGCGCCCATTAGGCCCACGCGGAGGATCTCCCCGGCGAGCGGGCCGAAACCTCCGAGCACCTCGATCCCGAATTCCTCCAGCAAGCGCTTGCGCACCGCGCCGTCGTCACACCCGGCTGGCAGCCGTGGAGTGTTCAGGGTCCAGAGCCGGTGTTCGGGTCTGACGTGCATCGATAGCCCCATAGCTTCGATCCCTGCGACAAACGCCAGATGGTTGAGGCGGTGTCGGGCAAACCGAATCTCCAGCGTTTCCTGCCGGCAGAGCCGCAGGGCCTCTCGCACCGCGTAGAACATCGTGATCGGGGTCGTGTGGTGATAGCGGTGTGACTTGCCCCAGTACTCATCGATCAGCTTGAGGTCCAAGTACCACGACACGCAGGAGGACTCCCGCCCCCTCAGCTCGGCTAGGGCCTTTGCGGACAACGTGATGGGGGCCAGCCCCGGGGGAGCGCTGAGGCACTTCTGGGTCCCGCTGTAGGCGATGTCGATCCCGTGCCTGTCCACCTCGACCGGCATTCCGCCCAACGAAGTCACGCAGTCCGCCACCACGAGCGCACCGCAGGCACGGGCCGCGCGCGCGATCGCCGCCGGCGACTGGAGGGCACCGGTGGAGGTCTCTGCGTGGACGAACATGACGACGTCGGGGCTCTCTTTGGCGATGAAGCTCTCGGCCTCTTCGTCGGAGTAGACTTCGCCCCACGGCTTTTCGAGCCTGGCAATGGAGGCACCTTGGCGCCTGCACATCTCCGTGAAGCGATCCGAAAAAAAGCCGTTGGCGAAAACCGCTACCTTGGTGCCCTGTTCGACAAAGTTGACGACGGCAGCCTCCATTCCCGCCGAACCTGTCCCGGGCACGGCGATCGTGAATTCGTTTCGAGTTCCGAAGACGTAGCGCAGCAGTTCCGACGTGTCGCTGAGGACCTCGAAGAATGCGGGGTCCGTGTGTCCGACCAGAGGGGATGCCATCGCTTGATAGACACGCGGATCGACCATGCTCGGGCCAGGCCCTAGCAGGATGCGGTGGGGAGGCTGATAGACTTCGAGCGGCATTGGCGGAATCGCTCTCGGCGGGTCTCGAGAGCTTGGGATAGCCGGCCTCGTACCGGCAAAAAGTGGGTCGTGGAACGGTCCCACAATCCACCAAGATAGCGCACCCGCCGCTCGGTCTCGGATTGCTCGCCGACCGAAGAAGCCGACCTATCGTTGATTTCAGAGCATCGCGCTGGTAATGTTCTGACGTATGCGGACTACCCTGACGCTGGATCCTTATGTGGCCAAGCTAGCGGTCCGCATGCAGCGCGGCCGAGGCACCAGCATCGAGGCGATCATCAATGAAGCCCTGATGCACGGCCACCGGATCAAGGCCACTCCAACCGAGCAGCCGGAAGCCTATCAGCCCCTTCCGCCGACTTCGGTCGAAGCCGGATCGGCAGTCTGGATGACATTGCCGATGTACTAGCGATCGTGGAGGGAGAGGGCCACCGATGATCCTCGTCGACGCCAATGCTCTCGGCATACTCGCACATCGCTCCCGTCGCTCAGCACGAGAAGGCGCGCACGTGGCTCGATGGGCGAATCAATTCTGCCGCACCGGTGGCCCTTCCTTGGCCCAGCCTGCTGGCGTTCGAGCGGATCGTCAGTACGCCCTGATACTGGACAGTCTGAATATTCACACGCCTAGGTGTGCTGCGACGCCTTTGAGCCAAACCGAGCGCAGGAAGTGGCAGGCTGGACCAACTCCTGTTAGACGCCAAAGCACAACAGCTGGCTGGGCTTCGCCGACAGCGAGTTCGCCGCACCGATGCGGCGCTGCCTGAACGGGCCCCGAATCGGGGAGCCGCCGGCTGCTATCTCACCACATGGGCCGGCCCGTATAGCCTGACAGCCCGATCCGCAGTTGAGCGCCGCGCGATATCAGACGTTCGGGGCAAGCGGTCACCGATATTGAGGAATTGTTGGTGGGATTCAACGAGCTCTCGCAAACTCGATCCGGGCGCCAGTCCGGGTTTCCTACTCACGAACCTGCCAAACTCCCCGTCTGCAGTCGAAATGCTCGTCGGCAGTTCAAGGCCACGGATCCGCTTCGGAGCAATCCCGTGACGGCCCAAAGTCAACGGATGGACCGGGTGCCAAGTCAACGCCTCGCCAGCGCTGCCGATTGGCGCAGATCACCTGTGGCTGCTCACTGGGGCGGAGTCGCGCCCCACCCAGCGCTGGCTCCAAACGGTAACCACCCAGCTTGATTCCGACGGTCGCTAACTTTGCTTCCACTTCACGGCTCCGCCTGAGCGTATCTTGATCAATACTTGGACTGACCTCGGGAAGCCGTGCTAGCTGCTCCTCCACCGTCTTGTCGTTCTTGTTGAACATGTCAGAAAAGGCAGCGTGCCAATGTTAGTGCTTTAGGCTACCCGGTTTGCAGTCCGAGGTGCAACGGTGCATTCGTAGATGCAACCTATCGTCATTA
>JAJDWM010000509.1 GCA_022825595.1 Bryobacterales bacterium
AGCAGCGCCGACCGTTCGGCGCGCCCACGCGACAAGTCGACCGTGAGGCCCGGACGGCGGTCCGGTCGCCCTCATGGGATGACCTGCTTGAGTGTCCATCCGTTCCAGTATCGCGACGTTGGAAGTGGAGGCAGGAGCGCTGAAGCGAGCCGTGCCCGACCGTGATGGAAGCCAGATAGAAGCAAGACTGGCAGGTCAAGCAGTTCCCCGAGGCGGTCCGAGCCGCCCCGGGGCAGGTAGCGCGGGCAGACAAGTGTGTCGCGCGATCGCAGGTGACCGCCACATGGTTGACGGGCCCCTCCAGTTGTGAATCGGACTTTGGAGTAGACCTGTGTGTTTGGGGTATCTCGTCCGAAGAGCCCAAGCCCAGAAATGGTCGTGCGTGGAGTCAATCACCTGATCCTGGTTCGGAGTGTCTACTGAGCATCTACTCTCTGCGACTCCCGCAGAGCTTCGACTGGGCAGCCAGAGTTGACGATTCTCTTCCCATTCCGCAACATGGTTGCGCCAAAGTACGCGGGGCCAATGCATGCATTAAGGCCGGAGGAATCGCCAATCTCGGCTCGTGACCCCGATGCTCTGTTGCCGATATGTGCAAACTACTTGCGATAGTATGATGGATACCGTGACGAGCTTGGGTCGATCCAACCGACAGAGCCGAGCCTTGGCGAAGAGCGTGTCCGGGGGAATGGCGCTTCTTCGAGAGGGAGTGCTGGCAGGGGCAGCCAAAGAGACTCGCCGCCTACTGCCGCTGCTCTTCGTTGCCGGCAATCTGCTCCAAGCCCGGGACGTCACGGGCGAAGTGACCGGACCGGACGACTTGCCGATCCCTGGCGCCATCGTGGAAATCGTAGGGGGCCCAGGTTCCGCGCTATCGGACCATCGGGGCCAGTACCGGCTAGCCGACGTTAACGACAGTGCCCTGACTCTGAGAGTCTCCGCTGACGGGTTCAACTCCGTCGATGTGGATGTAGCGCCAGATGCAGCGTACGTCCCTATCCGGCTCACCGAACTGAGGAGCAGCAGCACATCCATTCAGGTGGTCGCAGCGGCTACAGACTTGCGCACAGCGATCCCCGGTTCCCTGCTGGTTCTGACCAAGCAGGAACTGCTCGCCGCCAAGCCGGTCGACGCCAACGAAGTCCTGCGACGTGTGCCCGGCCTGACCGTGCGGGAGGACTCAGGGCCCATGGCCATGCGTCTGAACGTCGGGATCCGGGGCCTCAACCCGAACCGCAGCCGCAAGGTGCTCATGCTCGAGGACGGCGTGCCAATCGCGCTGGCGCCCTACGGAGAGCCGGACATGTACTACTCCCCGCCCATAGAGCGCATGAGCCGGATTGAAGTGCTGAAGGGAAGCGGCCAGATCGCCCATGGCCCCCAGACAGTGGGCGGCGTCATCAACTTCGTAACACCCGACCCGCCGTCAAGACTGCATGGCGAGCTCGATGTCGAAGCCGGGCAGAGAGGGCTGTTCGTTGGCCAGGGGTCGATCGGCTCGAGCCATCGGGAAGACTCGATCGGCTGGATCGTGAACTACCTCCACAAGCAGGGTGACGGTTGGCGGGAGTTCTTCTTCGACATTGAGGACGCCCAGCTGAAGCTCAACCTTCGTGCCGGCGACCGCCATTCCCTAGCGGTCAAGGTAGGCATTTACGACGAGATATCGAATTCGACCTACCTCGGACTGACGACACCCATGTTTCTCAAAGATCCGGGCCAGAATCCGGTTCCTGCCGACGCGCTCGAGGTCGAGCGCCGCTCGGGAATGGTGTCGCACGCATTCACCGTCAGCCCGAAGGCCGTGGTCAGCAGCCAGGCCTTCTTGTACACGACGAAGCGTTTCTGGGGGCGCCAAGACTTTGACCGGGCCGATCGAGGACGGCCCTATCTGTCCGTAACGGGGGATCCCAGCCTGCCGGGCGGAGCAATCTACCTGCGCGATTCCGCCGGCAACCGTAACCGGAGCTTCAACGTTTACGGGGCTCAGTCCGCCTTGGGATTGGAGCATGGTCTGGGCCAACTCGACATTGGAGCGCGCTACCTCTACGAACGAGCCCACGACCGGCGCGTGAACGGCGACACGTTCGACGCCCGGGCTGGAAGAATCCGCGATGACGAGTTCCGCTACGGCCGCGCGCTTGCGGGATACGCGCAGAACCGCTTTCGGCTCGGCTCTCGAGCCACGCTGACGCCCGGCCTCCGTTTCGTCCACTACAACCAAGAGCGGCACATCACGCGAAAGGCGATACGAGGTGTCCCAACTAACGTCGACATTCGAAAGGACAACGGGGTGGTGGCGGTGATCCCAGGCCTTGGATTCTCGCTGCGGGCGTCGGGAAACGTGACAGTCTTCACGGGCGTGCACCGTGGCTTCGCCCCGCCAGGCACGAAAGTGGCCATCACCAGCGACGGGGAAAGCCTCGATCTCGATGCCGAACTCTCGTGGAATTACGAGGCAGGCGTTCGGGTAGGCGGCGGCCGCGCACTCTCTGGTGAACTTACGTACTTTCGCATGGACTTCTCCAATCAGATCATCACCGCTGCCGAATCGGGCGGTGCGACGACAACGCTTACGAACGGCGGTGCGACGCTGCACAAAGGATTCGAGAGTACGTTTCAGGTGCGTTGGGACCAGATTCTGGGCCTCGGTCCATGGCGGGTCCACTCAAGAATCCAGCACATGTACCTCCCAGAGGCAAGGTTCACCGAGAACAACCTGTACCGCGGGAACCGCCTGCCCTATGCGCCGGAGCAGACGGTCAGCGTGCTTACAGGGCTGAGCCGGCACGGCGGTCTCAACCTGCAGTTTGAGGTGAGCGCGAGCGGCAGCCAGTTCGCCGACAACTGGCAGACCATGGGGGCCTCGGCCGACGGGACGCTGGGCCTGATTCCGGCCTATCGGATCGCAAATCTGACCGCGGGGTACGAATTGCGCCGGGAACGCTGGGTGCTTGAGCCCTACCTCACTGTCAAGAATTTCCTCAACGCGATCTACATTGCATCGCGGGCGCCACAAGGGATTCAGCCCGGGATGTTCCGGCAGGCGAACGCCGGCCTCCGCATCCGATTCTAGCCAGTCGAGCAGGTTGCTGCTGCACCAGTGGGCGCAGTGCCGCGCGTCAGACGCGGCGCACATTTCGGGCAGACCGGAACACAGCCAGGTCGCTGCAGAGAAGGCAAGACAAATGTCTGGCGCGGTCTGATCGAACCTGGCGTGCCGAGAGCGTCGAAGGGTTGGTCCACCAAGGCTGGACTACCGGGCACTACGCATCGAGGCAGCCAGCGATGTGAGATACGAGCGCGCCAGAACAACTCACCACAGGTTCACGGCACTTTGTGCGGTAGTGGGACCATCAAAGCAGGAAGCAATGGCGTGGCTCCCCAATCGGCCACCGCCCAAGACCGCGAGAACTCACGCCCGGAACTGCTGACGAGCCAACCATGACAACCCCGACTGGGGCGATTGAGAACATCGCCCGCGGGTCGGCCGAACCATGCGCCCGCCCTCAGAACGCGCGGAGAGCGGCTGTGGCGGCAGCAGGAGACCGGGTCCCGCTGCGGGATGCCGTCCTCGAGAGACGGCTCGTGCTGGAATGGACTAGGGCTTCGCGGGGGCCGAGACACGGCAAGAGCCTTGGCAGCAGGGTCGTCGCCGAAGTACCACGTTGGCAAGCGGACCAAAGATGCCGGATTCCGGAATCATGCCCATAAGGACCGTTACGAGCGACACATTCGAATGAGCCACTCCGTCCGTCAGCACCTCGGCGTCGAAATCGAAGCGTATGACGCTGCGATTCGCCGGTTCATTCCTGGATACGAGGAAATGCTCTCCGTCGCAGCCCTTGAAGTGGCCCGCGACGGGCCAGGGTTGGTCTTGGATCTGGGCGCCGGCACCGGTGCCCTCTCTGAGGCGATCCTGTTGGCCAGCCCCTTTGCCAAGGTCGGCCTGATCGACGTCGACACGGAGATGTTGTCCCGGGCCCGCTCTCGGCTGAAGCCTTTCGGCGGCCGCGCTCGCTTTCTGGAGCGGTCGTTTCTTGAGCCGCTGCCATCGTGTGGGGGAATCGCGGCGGCACTAGCCCTGCATCACATCCCAACCATGACCGCCAAGCGGGCCCTGTACCGCAGGGTACAGCGGGCCCTCGGACCTGGAGGAGTGTTCGTCAATGCCGACGCGGCCGTTCCGGCCGAGGGAAAGGCTAGAAAAGCCATTCTTCGCATGTGGGTCGAGCACATGGCCTCGAACGGCATCAGCGAGGAAGAGGGCTATGGAAACTTAGAGCAGTGGGCCGAGGAAGACACGTACTTCCCGGTTGAAGAAGAACTCTCGGCCGTGGCGGACGCGGGACTCAAGCCGGAGTGTGTGTGGTCCGAGGGGCCCATAGCAGTAGTTGTGGGCCGCAAGGAGCGCTGATGGCCTGACAGCCGACCGATTCCCGAGGGTAGCCGGCGTTGGCACATTGAGCTCGACTTGCCCGCCGGTTGGGCTATTCCCAGTCCACCCACACCGGGCTGACCCACGCGTACTGCTGGTCGGCCCGGCGGACACGCAGGTAACAGTAGCTGGGCTTGCCGTCGGGACGCGGCCCGGACCGGTCAAGAAACTCGAACTCGGTAGCCTCGCCATCAGCCCGTGTGGCGTGGACCACCTTGTGGTCCTTGACTACCTCGATTAGCTCTGCCGGCGTTTCGCTCTCGACCCGGACTTGAACGAGCAGCGGATCGGCCCTCTCCACGTTGACCGAAGTCCCCATGAAGGCACCGTTCACCCTGAAATCGATCAGGAAGCGGCCGCCGGTCGACGCGAAGACCCTTCTTGAGCGAATCGCTTCGAAAACCCCGTCACGAGTCAGATCCTTCACATAGGCTCCTGTGATCCCGTTGTCCTCGCCCGTGCCCATCCAGTGCGAGTCACCCGACCCGACGAAGCCGATGCGATACCCGCGCTCCAAGGCCTCCCAAACCGCCGAGACCGGGCCCTGCTGCTTGAACTCGACGGCCTCTTCCCGGGCTTGGCGCCACGCGGAGGTGATCTCGAATACGGGCTGGAGTTCGGGGTCGTAGCCGGTCCAGTCGTTGTGGTGCGGCTGCAGGATCACGTCCCACGGGCGGATCAGCGAGAAGAGCTTGTAGACCGTGTTCGAGGTAACGGTCGTCGAGCGGAAGATGGGAGCGTCGTCGTTGCGGAAGTACATCGCCCGGTGGCCGCCGCGCTCGTCTTGCGCCTCGGTGGTCCACTCCCACCCGCTGAGGGCGACGCGGCCCGGCGCCTCCTCGTAGACCCCTGCGAGGGCCTGCACTTCCGCCCACTCGGACTGCGTTAGGAAGTCGGGAGTGAAGTCGTGGTTCGACGAGGCCACGAAGTCCATGCCGGTCTGGAACAGGCCATGCGCGTAGTACATGTCGAACGTCCCGATGCCGTCGTTCTCGGTGTGGCCGTGCATGTCTCCCCAGACCAAGCGGTTCCGCTCGTCTTTGACTTCCAGCCGATTCGGACTATCCCTCCGGTATGTTTGCGGCTACAGCGCCGAAACTAGGTCATGATCGTCTACGGCCCCGTCAGACCACGGCAGCCGATTGGTCTCAGGCTGGTACCGAACACCCACAGCCGGTCGGCGATACGCCGACGCCTAGGAACTTGGTCCGCAGTCTATGGGCCGGCACATTCACCGGAAGGGATGCGCTTGCCACGGTTGCCGCCCAGCTGCGTGTATTACCAAAGCGTTCTGTCAGGGATCGGCGGGGGC